>NZ_JBSVZD010000018.1:0-40107 GCF_054051725.1 Petrotoga sp. DB-2
TGAAGATAAGGGAGAGCCTGAAAATAATGTAGAAGCGCCTAGTATAACTTCTACGTCTGAAGGAGGAAGAAACGATGATAAGGGATGCAGTGAAGGGATGCTTGAAAAGATATTATCCAAGGATAATATGAATAAAGCATACAAGAAGGTAAAGGCCAATAAAGGAGCCCCCGGAATAGACGGGATGAAAGTAGAAGAACTCTTTGGATATCTCAAACAACATGGAGAAGAATTAAGACAAGAGCTCCTTGAGGGAAGGTACACCCCGAACCCGGTAAGGAGGAAAGAAATACCGAAACCGGATGGAGGGAAAAGACTACTAGGCATACCAACAGCAATTGACAGAGTAATCCAGCAATCCATAGCCCAGGTGTTGACACCGATTTACGAAAAGAAATTTGTAGATAACAGTTATGGATTCAGGCCATTACGGGATGCAAAACAAGCCATACGAAAAAGCAAAGAATACCTAAACGAAGGGCACACATGGGTAGTGGACATAGACTTAGAACGCTACTTTGACACAGTCAACCATGACAAACTGATGAGAATAATATCAAAAGACGTAAAAGATGGCAGAGTGATATCCCTGATAAGGAAATACCTCAAGAGTGGGGTAATGGTAAATGGGGTAGTAATAGAAACAGAAGAAGGGACTCCACAAGGAGGACCGCTATCCCCATTACTAAGCAACATAATGCTCCACGAACTTGACGTAGAACTAACGAAAAGGGGACACAAGTTTTGCAGGTATGCAGACGATTGCAACATATACGTGAAAAGCGAGAAATCCGCATATAGGGTGATGGAAAGTATAACAAAATACATAGAGAAGAAATTAAAGCTAAAAGTGAATAGCAAGAAAAGCAAAGTAGTCAGACCTTGGGACCTCAAATACTTAGGGTTCTCCTTCTACGTGAAAGAAGAGAAGTACGAAATTAGAGTCCATGGAAAATCCATCAAAGAATTCAGAAAGAAGTTAAAAGGAGAAACGAAGAGAAGCAGAGGAAGAAGCATGGCATACAGGCTGTCAAGGATAAAACAAATAATAACAGGATGGACAAACTACTATGGAATAGCAAACATGAAATCGATAGCGGAAAATCTTGATGGATGGCTTAGAAGGAGAATTAGGATGTGTATCTGGAAGGAATGGAAGAAAATCAAAACAAGGTATAAAAACTTAGTCAAATTAGGGCTAAACATCTACAAAGCATGGGAATATGCAAATACAAGGAAAGGCTATTGGAGAATCTCCAACAGCCCCATACTTTCAAGAACACTAACTAATAAACACCTTAAGAAAATGGGGTTAACTTCGATCCTGGAAACGTATAACCTAAAGCATGAATTCTGTTGAACCGCCGTATACCGAACGGTACGTACGGTGGTGTGGGAGAACGGTAGATAAATTAATTATCTACCTCCTACCCGATTTAACAAACACTCTCACCAACCATATTCACCTATTAAAGGCACGAACATACAACCATCAGAGTATTCAACCTTCATATTTCCATCCTCTAACTTAGTTATTTTATGTAAACGTTGAAAGGTTCTAGAGCCAATTGGAATTACCATTCTTCCACCAACTTTTAGTTGAGAAAACAAAGGATCAGGAACTTTTGGAGCTGCCGCTGAAACTATGATTCCGTCAAACTCAACCTTTTCTTTTGTCCACCCTTTTGTTCCATCCCCAACCTCTAAAACAATGTTTTTATATCCTAATTCTTCAAATTTACTTTTTGCTCTTTGAGCTAATATTTCATTCCGTTCTATCGTATAAACAAAACGTGCTATCTCTGCCAGTAAAACCGTTTGATAACCAGAGCCCGTACCTATTTCTAAAACTACGTCGTTTTCTTTTAACTCTAATAATTGAAGCATTAAGCCGATTATATAAGGCTGAGAAATAGTTTGCCCTTCGCCAATAGGCAAAGGGCAATCATCATATGCAGACCTCTCAAGATTTTTTGGAACAAACAAATGTCTTTTAACCTTCAAAAAAGCATTTAGAACTTTTTCATCGCTTATGCCTCTTCTTTTTAACTGATACTCAACCATCATTCTATTTTCTTCCTCAAAATCCATCAAAATTTTCCTACCTTCGATGAAATATATTCATCTATTGCCTTAGCAGCTCTTTTACCTGCACCCATTGCCTCGATAACGGTTGCTGCACCTGTAACTATATCTCCACCTGCCCAAACTCCTTCAACAGAAGTAGCACCGGTAACGGGATCTGCCTCTATATAACCCCATTTATTCAGTTTCAATTCAGGAAATGCGTTGAGTAATACCTTGTTTGACTCTTGACCTATAGCAACTATAAAAAGATCTGCGGGTATTTCAACATAACTATTTTCAATGGGGATTGGTCTTCTTCTACCAGAAGAATCGGGTTCTCCCAATTTCATCTTTTGACAGACAACACTTGTCAATTCTCCCTTTTCGTTTCCTTTACACTCTATTGGATTAGTCAGCCACATAAAATTGATTCCCTCTTCAACGGCGTTTTCATATTCTTCTTTTCTTGCTGGCATCTCTTCCTCCGATCTTCTATACACCACTGTTACGGTTTCGGCACCAAGCCTTAACGCCGATCTTGAAGCATCCATCGCGACGTTGCCTGCACCAACAACTACCACATGTTTGCCTACCTTAACGGGAGTATCAACCAAAGGGAACTCATAGGCTTTCATCAAATTCACCCTTGTTAAGAATTCACTTGAGGAGTAAACCCCATTCAAATTTTCTCCTGGGATATTCAAGAATCTGGGGGTTCCCGCACCTGTTCCTATAAATATAGCGTCGAACTCTTCTCTCATTTCATCTATTGTAATTGTCTTTCCTACAACAACATCCGTCTCAATTTCCACTCCTAATGATTTAACATATTCGACTTCTTCAAAAACTATCTCTTTTGGAAGCCTAAACTCAGGGATACCATAAGTCAGAACTCCTCCTGGTTTGTGTAAGGCTTCAAAAATTTTTACGTAATATCCCATCTTTGCCAAATCTGCTGCCACCGTTAGTCCCGAAGGTCCTGCACCTACAACAGCAACCTTCCCTTTGATATTGTTTTTAGACACTTGGATATCATTCTTTTCACTTTTTCTTTGAACTCTTTCCCAATCCGCCACAAACCTTTCTAATCTACCTATGGCAACTGGTTCAAAAGCACCTGATTTACCTAAGGTACATGCACCTTCACACTGATTCTCCTGCGGACAAACCCTTCCACAAATAGACGGTAAATTGTTGTAACTCTTCAGTATTTCTGCAGATTTGGCAAGATTACCTTCTCTCAACTCTCTTATAAAACCTCTTATATCCACACCAACAGGACATCCGGTTATACAATTATATGCACTATCAGGACATTGTAGGCATCTATCGGCTTCCATCATAGCCTCTTCTAAACAATAACCATATGCAACCTCTTGAAAGTTGTGCTTTCTCTCTTCGGGAGGTTGTTTTTTCACAGGAACTTTATTCCTCAAAATCTTTTTTGGACGTTTTTTCTTTTTTTCTTCTAAAGACTCCTTTTCCTCGACTTTGTACTGCCCTAGTCTCTTTAACAATTCATCCCATTCAACGAGCTCACCTTCAAATTCAGGACCATCCACACAGGCAAATTTAACGCTATCTCCAACTGTTACCCTACACCCACCACACATTCCTGTTCCATCTACCATAATTGGGTTCAAAGACACTATTATTGGGAAACCAAGTTCTTGAGCCGTCTTTGTAGCAAACTTCATCATTATAACTGGTCCAATAGCCCAAGCCTTATCTATTTTTTCTCCATCTGAAACTACTTTTTTCATACCATCAGTAACCAAACCTTTCATACCTTTTGATCCATCATCTGTTGTTACTATTAACTTATCAGAAAGCTGTGAAAACTCATCTTCTAAAATTAAAAGATCCGCGGTTCTTGCTCCCATAATTGATATTACCCTGTTGCCTTTTTCTTTCAATGCTTTTAAAATAGGTAAAATTGGGGCAACACCAATACCTCCACCAATCAATAATACCGTCCCATAATAATCGATTTCTGAAGGGTTACCCAAAGGTCCTACAACATGGGCAAAGGAATCTCCATTTTCAAAAGTTGCCATTTTCTTCGTACTTTTACCAACCACCTGAAATATGAGTCTTATCTTATCTTCAGTTTTATCCACTATAGTTAGAGGAATTCTTTCTCCTTCTTCTTCTGCTATAACTATAACAAACTGACCAGGTTGTGCATGTGCTGCTATCTTTGGTGCTTCAACCCAAACGCTGTAAACGTCCTGTGCTAACTTCTTTTTCTCGGATATTTTGAACAAAACTTCCACCCCTTTTTAATTTTTTTCTATGTTTCTATTAAGATATTCTTGCACTAAAGCATCGAACATTTTTCCATGTTTAGGGTATCTCAAATGCAATAGCTCATGAATAATTACCTCAAATCTAAAACTTTTTGGTTCATTTAAAAGTTTTTTATCAAAGGTTAACCTACCTCTTGAAGAGCAACTACCCCATTTTCTACTCATATCACGAATATGAATTTCTTTTGGTTGAACCCTAATATCTTTTGCTAAATTCCAAACTTCGGCTTTAAAATCAACTGGGTCAATCATTTACATCCCTACCTTTTAGTATGTAGAGATATTTTTCGAATAACTGTTTTATTCTTTCGCCTTTGAGACCCTTCGGCCTTAATAAACCGTAAAATTCACGTCTCATTTCTCTTTCCTGATCTTCGTCTTTATCCCAAAGAGGATAAGTTTCCTTTTTTTTCTCGAACTCTTCAGCAATATCCTCGGCATCATTGATCAATTCAGCTTTCAACAATTCTTTGAGTGTAAAGAATGCTGCTGATTTTCCACTTTCTTTTTGAGCCTTCTTCTTGTCGTTTACTTCCTGTACCAAGTTCTTTAGACCATTTAAAGTTTCTTCTGTATTCTTTTGGGCACTTTTGTAAAGGGTAATTAAATTCTCCGCTTTTTCTCCAATTGTAATGAGAATTGGATATTCTTTGCTTTCTTCTTCAACCGTCTTTTCAATACTCTTGTATAAATTAAAAACCTTTTCAACATCTGAAGCATTACTTTCTTCTATCTTTTTTAAAGTATACTCGTCTATCACAAAAACTTCCAATGTATCTTTAATTTTACTATTTTTTGTGTACTTTTGAATTAATTTCTTCGTTTTCTCTGTGAATTCCTCATCGACAGTTACACCTTTTTCATATGCATTTTTTAAAATCTTATACATCCTTGAAAGGGTATCATAATCTTGTAGGTATTTCTTTAAAAATTTGTCGGGGGATAATATTTCATACAAACCGGACAGCTTCTTATAATACACAAAAAATTCATTACGTTTTTCTTCATCCCTAAAATACTCTAAGACAGCATCTACAGATTTGTCCCTATCTTTTTTGGCAACGATAGAAAGATATTTCTTTTTGCCGATTTCCATTTGTTCAGCAAAATCTTCCTTTAAAAGTTCAATATCTTCGATTACCCCTTCTATATCTTCAGAATCAAAAGCAAGTGCCTTTTCTAAATTATTAAAAATACCCACAAAATCGACAACAAGTCCGTTCTTCTTATTTTTTTCATCCTTCTTGTACGGTCTATTGATTCTGGCTATAGCCTGTAAAAGAACGTGATCTCTCATCGGCTTATCTAAATACATACAATAAAGAATCGGTGCATCAAACCCAGTCAATAATTTTTCGGTTACAATTAAAATTTTTGGTAGTTCTCCAGGCTTTTTAAAGTTCTCTCGAACTTTTTTCTCTTCAATTTCAGATAAATAATACTTCGTCATTTGTGGGGGATCGTTTTGACTCTGACTATATACAACTTTAGAGTACTCAGGAGGCAGGTGTTTATCTAATTCTTCCTTGTATAATGCACATGCTTCTCTATCAACAGCAACAAGAAAAGCTTTGAAACCCATTGGTTCGATATACTCTTTAAAATGCTTTGCCACGAATTTTGATATCAACTGAACTCTATCGTTGTTTTTTAGCATATTTTTAAGTCTTACCGCTTTTTCTAAAACCTTGTTAAGATCTTCTACATCGCTAACTCCTTGAGTCTCTGCAAGTGCTAGAAATTCTTTCTCAAGAACATCTTTTTCAACCATCATTTTATTTGGTGCAAACGTATAGTACAATGGAACGGTAGTGCCATCTTTAATCGATTCTGATATGCTGTATTTATCAAGGTATCCTTTAGGGGGATCATCTTTACCAAATGTAACAAACGTACCTTTCCCATAATTTGTCTTATCTATGGGAGTACCAGTAAAGCCTATATACCTTGCATTTGGTAAAGCTCCTTCTAAAAAGGTACCAAGCTTCCCGCCTGTACTCCTATGAGCTTCATCTACTAAAACAAAAATATTTTCTCGTAGATTCAAATCAGCAGGAATATTGTCAAACTTATGAATCATACTAACAATTAAACCTCTTTTATCGGTTTTAAGAAGCTGCCTTAGATGTTTTTTACTTTCTACAACCTCTACATTTTCAATGCCAACGGATTTCAGATTACTGAACAACTGTGATTCAAGTTCGTTTCTATCAACAAGCATAATTACTGTCGGATTTTCAAAAAAGGGATCTTCTATTATTTTTTTTGCCGTTACAATCATAGTGTAAGTTTTACCAGAACCTTGAGTATGCCAAATTAACCCACGTTGTTTTGAAGGATCTTTAGCCCTTTCAATTATCTTATCAACGGCTTTCATTTGATGATGCCTTAAAACAACTTTTTTAAGCTCTTCATCTTGCTTTGTAAAAAGAATAAAATCAGTAAGTATCTTTATTACCCTTTTTCTATCAAAAAAAGTTTTAATTAAAGTTTCATAACCGTGATCTAATTCGTCTTTCCATTCGAAGAGTGATCCTCCTGAAAGATTCCAAGTTGCACCATAATAAAAACGAATCACATCTATTAAACCAAAGATTTGTAAAATAGCCAAAAGTTCTGGCGCTTGCTGATGATACCTTTTTACTTGCTTATAGGCTTCATTAAGCGGATCAATTCTATGAGGTGCTTTCGTCTCTACGAGAATAAGCGGGACTCCATTAATAAGAAACACCACATCTGCCCTTATTGTTTCGCTTCCATTTGTAAATGTAAATTCATCGGTAACTTGGAATATGTTTCTATCTATTTCATAGGTATCTAAAAACGTTACATTTCTTTCTCTTTTTTCATTGGACACAAATTTGGTCTTAAGTCCTTTTAAATATTCCCAAACGATTAAATTACCTTGAATATTGGGAGGAATTCTTTCAAGATCTTTTAATACTTCTTCTGCTAAAAGATGGTCCATAAACCCAGGATTAAGTTTTTGAAGTTGCTTGATAAATACATCTTTGAATATTAAGCCTTTTTCTCCGCCTTTTAACCTCAAGGCTTCATCAGGTTTGACATATTCCCACCCAAGGTTCAGAAAAACCTTGCTTCCCTCTGATAATCCATATTCAGCAGAATCTTCTTGTACGTATTTTATAATTGGATCCTGAGCAGAATATTTTTCATCTCCCAAGCCCATAGCTACACCACCACTTTTTCACATTTTTCTTTAATAAAGTTACTAATATTTTCTCTTTGCTTTTGGCAAAAGTAAGCTAAAAATTCTTTTTATTAATCTAAAATCTTCTCCAAATGATTCACTCTTATTTTTGCAGTCATAAGATTATGTAAAAGCGATTTAAAGAGATCTTCAAGGGCTTTTTTCTTGTTTTCTTCCGCCTCGATTTTTCGGTCGATCGCTGAAAGAATTGAAGCGATCTTTTTTTGTTCAGAGAGTGGAGGGAGGGGAATTTTAACATCTACAAATTTTCCTTTACTAACAATAGGAACTGTTGTAAATGATGCTAAATTTTCTATCTGCTTTTGTTGTGTTTGTAGTACATAGAATAAAAACCACTTATTTATATTATTATTTGGCTCTATTGCGTTTATTTGTTGGTTAAACGCAACTCTGTGAGATGCAAAACCAACTCTTCCAATAGCACCTATGCAAGAAACTAAAATAGAACCTTCTTTAACAATTCTCGCTTTTTCAATCGCTTTATTTGAAATTTTTTCAGAAAATGTTGAAATTACTCTATTTTGTAAGTCTGGGGGTTTAATAAAATCAAGCTTACCGTTATCCCAATATTCTTTAATTTTTTTAGATGGTGTATTTCCAGTGATTATATTTCCCACATTCCCCAGCTTCACAACCTCCCACTCTTCAGGAATCAAACCAATTTCAGTTTCTTTGAGTGTTATCTTTTCAGCTTCTTCCAAACTTACAGGCCCATAAGTAAACAGGTGCTTCATTATGGACTTTTTGAGTTCTTTCATTGCTTTTATAACATTCTCCGTCTTCTCTTTTGCTTCTTGCACTGTAGAGAGGACATAGGCAATCTTTTTTTGTTCTGAGAGCGGAGGGAGAGGGATTTTGAAATTAGAAATATCAGTATTAGTAATACCACCAATTAAACCATGATATGCCTTTCTTACCTGTTTTTGACCGATGCTTGAGAAAATAAAGAAAAATATAAATTGATTAATTAATTGACTTGAATTTCTGCTTCTAATAATAAATATATGCTCGTTTACAGCCGCATATTGCGCAGGCATCTGTGAAATGTATGCAGCTTTGCCAGTTTTTGCGCCATCTTTGCAAATGATAACATCTCCTGTGTTTAATTTTCCTTTTTTCAATTCATCGTAAAATTGCTTTGAGATAAATTTTTGTTCAGATAAATTAATCAAGCCAAAATCACCTATATGCTCTCCTCCAAGGCTCAAAACATGGCCAGATTTTAATGCCCCGCCTTTCATTCTCTTACCAGTTTCAAAATTAACAACATCCCCCAACCTTACAACTTCCCAATCATTTGGCAACAAACCTAGTTCTGTCTCTTTGTATTCTTCTTTCTGGTTAAGATCTAGTTCCATAGTCCCATCTCTTTTAAAATAATCTCTAATTTTTCATCGGCTTCTTTTCTCTCTTCTTCTGCCTCTTTTAATTGTACAACAGCGTCCTCCAAAGGCAGTGTTTCGTCTTCATCATTTTGAGCAACATAACGGGAGGGGCTTAAATTATAATCATTTTTCGCGACTTCTTCTTTGGAAATTATTTTACTTATTCCCTCTTCTTCTTTCCAGTTGAGATAGATCTCTGCTATCCTTTCAACACTCTCATCAGGCAAGAAGTTCTTAGGTCTTCCTTTTTCATAGAGCTTTGATGCGTTTATGAGAAGTATCTGGTCTTGCCTTTGTGCTGGTTTTGACTTATTAATCACTATGATAACCCCTGGTGCTGAAGTGTTATAGAACAAATTCTCTGGAAGTAATAAAACGGATTCCACAAGATCTTTTTCAACAAATTCTTTTCTTATATCTCTTTCTCTATTTTTCCCAACATTTCCACTACCCCTTGATACAGCACCTGTATCAATTACTAAAGCCATCTTCCCATCATTTTTCAATGAAGCAAACATATGCTGAATCCATCCCCAGTCTGCGCTGTTTGATGGAGGGTATCCAAAAATGAATCTATTGTAAGGATCGTTTTCATAAACAGATTGTGAAAATGTTTGATTCCACATTGGATTTGCAGTTACTAAATCGAATTTCTTGAGCGGTCCTTCAGAAGTTGTAAACGCAGGTCTATTCATTGTATCGCCAAGGGCAATTTGTGCTTCCATGTCGTGTATAAAGATATTCATTTTTGCCATTGCATACGTTGAATGCAAGATTTCTTGCCCATAGAATTTAAGAGGTTCTTTAGTTCTGTCTTTTCCGTATTTTTTTTTAAATCTCAAATGAGCTTTAATCAGCAAACCACCAGATCCACAACAAGGATCATAGACCTCGTCTCCAGGTTTTGGGTCTAAGATCTTTGACATCAAAATCGCTACCTCACCAGGAGTGTAAAACTCACCCGCACTTTGCCCAGAACCTTCGGCAAATTTTCTCAGCAAATATTCGTATGCACGACCCAAAATATCTGGATCAACATCTTTCAGACCAAGGCGATGTCTTCCTAAAACATCAATTAATGCTACCAACACATCATCACTTATAATTCTTTGACCACCTGCAGTTGCATTGAAATCCACAATATCTATTACACCTTGAAGTTTGGGATTGTATCTTGCAATTGTTCTTACGGCGTCAGTTAAATATTCTCCGACATTTGTAGTTTTTTTAGCAACTTCAGACCATCTCGCTTCTGGTGGCAAATAAAAACGTACTAATTGGTGATCACTTTTTATAAAATCTTCGGCTGTTTCAAATGAACCAAATTTTTCTGACAACTCGTTCAATTCGTCTTCGAACACGTCAGAAAGTCTTTTTAAAAATATTAAAGGTAAGATATAATCCTTGTATTTGGGAGCATCTATAGGTCCTCTTATTTTACACGCTGCTTCCCAAAGCCAATTTTCTAAAGTTTTAGTATCAAGGTTATTTTGAGCCATTTTGTTATCCTCCTATGTTCCTCACAAATAATTATAATCAAAATTTATCAAAATGAATAACCTTTTCAAGAGGCCGTTTTGGAACGTGGAAGTTGCCATTCTCATCCATATAATATTCAACTGTCTCATCGTTATCCTCTGCAAAAGACTCATGCCCTTTATAACCTAAGGGAATTACTGTATCGATCTCATAGCCATCAGGGACGTTTAGGATTTCTCTTACATTTTCCCTGTTGATAGTAACGATTGGGCATCCACCTATACCTTTTGACCATGCAGCTAACAAGATATTTTCAAAGGCAGCTCCTATATCGTGACCAATCCACTTCGTGGCTCTTTGTTTGTTGACTAAAATAAAAATATATGCAGTTGGCTTTTCTCCTTCTTTAGGAGTCCCTTTTGGGGATATGTAGCTAGCCCAACCTAAATTTTCAAAGACTTTGTTGCAAATTTCTTTATTTTTCACAACTATAAACTCTAATGGTTGTTTATTTGAAGCGCAAGGGGCTAACCTTGCACAATCTACTAACTCTTTCAATATTTCATCATCGATGGGATCTTGCTTGAACTTTCTGATGCTTCTTCTTTGTTTGATTATTTCTATTACATCCATGTTGTTGTTTTCCCTCCATTAATTATTTTTGTTAATGTTTTTTAGAAGTTCTAAACCTTGCTTTAGCGCCCCTTCGCCCCGCAGCCCACCCATAAGGAAAGAGTATTTTAATCCCTTTAGCCCGCTGCCCAACCGTGAGGAAAAAGAAATTTTAATCCCTTTAGCCTGTTCCCCACCCACAGTTGGCCGACATTTCTTATTGAATTTCTATGCCTAATTCTTTAAGAGGTATTTTGAACTCTCTTATACCAGATGAATATGGAGCAATTTCATAGAGCTGGTAGATTATTACCAGATCTTCATTTGTAATATAATAATCTCTATCATACCCTATCGTGTCTAGAGTTTCATCAACATTAAAATAAATTTTAGGGTCTGAATTTATTTCTTCGATTATGGTTTCTTTGATTATTTGAAAAGATTCACCTGTGTCTTCACTATATAAATCTAAGAAATCGTAGAGATTTAGGAATTTACTTAGAGTTAGATCGTAATTGTAAGTTTCTCTTGTAGTCATTGGATGAGCTTGTAGATAAACAAAAGAAAAATAGTCCGCATAAAAACTGACAAAACTATCTGAAACAAATCCAACTTCTGATTCTATTATCACTTCAACGTAAGGTCCTTTAGAATCTTCTATACTATTTCTAAAGCTATAAGACTCATCGAGATATTCACTTAAGAAGTCTTCAACATCTTTTGCTAAGTAACTATTTAAAAGAAAAGCACTTGGTGCATCCTTTGTACCGTAAAAAAATGGAATACTTACCCTTCCACTTAAGTTTTCCGTTAATTCTGACGATAGGGTTACATATTCGATTGAATAGAGAGTCATAGAAAACAGTATAAGCAACAAAAATATACTTAAAAACTTTTTCATAGTCGCTTTCCCCCTTAAAGCAAGTTTTTGATTGATTCAAGATACTCTTTGATTATATTTTTTGATCTTTCAAACTTTTCAGTTTCTTCATCATTCATAGTTATATCGATAGTTCGTTCCACTCCGTCCTTGTTTATAACCGCCGGATATCCTATGTACATATCATCCAATAACACGGAAGGGGTATATACCCTACCTTCATTCTTAATTATCGATTCTACCAGTGCAGTTGTTGCTGAAGCTATTCCATAATTGGTTGCACCTTTTTTGCTTATTATATTGTAAGCAGAATTTTTTACATCTTCAAAAATCTTACTCAGATCTTTATTACAATTATCTTTGTACGGGCAATTACGGCAAAAACCTTTAATTGGAACACCTCCAATCATTGCCGAACTCCAAGCCGCTAACTCTGAGTCACCATGTTCCCCTATTATATAGGCGTGAACACTCATTGGAGAAACTCCACAATTTTTCCCTATTAAGGCTCTTAATCTTGCAGTGTCCAGTATAGTTCCAGTTCCAATTACTCTATTAGATTCAAAACCAGTTACTTTCCATACCACATAGCTCATAACATCAACAGGGTTAGTAATATTTATTATCAAAGCATTTGGAGCATATCTTTTTATGTTCTCTGAAATACCTTTTATTATTTTAGCATTTTTTATGGTCAAATCTAACCTTGTTTCGCCAGGCTTTTGTGCGGCTCCTGCTGTAATTATTACTATATCGCTTCCTCCTATATCGCTATACTCCCCTGCCCTTATGGTCATTCTTTTGTGAAAAGTTGTAGCATGTAATAAATCCAATGCTTCACCTTCAGCCATTTCTTTGTTGAGATCGTAAAGAACGATCTCGTCAGCAACTGCTGCATTTATTAAAGCAAAAGCGGTACTTGAACCCACTCTTCCCGTTCCTATTATGCTTATTTTCAAAATTGTATCCCTCCAATTTTCGTTTTTTTACAATCTTTGGAATTCCTAAATTTAGTAACTATTTAAATAAAGGAAACCTAATTTGATAAAAATCCAGAAATCACTCATAATTCTTACACTAATTAATTCTTTCAAATTTTTTAAATTTCAATAACCTTTCCTGCGCCACCTTCTATATACGCTTCTGGAAAAAGCTTTTTAATATCTTCTTTGTGTTGGGTACAATGTGTTGCACAAATTAGTTTTAAACCTTTCAAAGATTCTGCAGGTGTTCCATGTAACCCTCCAATTATTCCATAAACATCTCCAAATGTTGAGGCGGTTTTTAATATATTTTCCATCTTTGGATGAGAGCATCCAGCTATTACTATTATTCCTTTTTCAGTTTTTACACAAAGAGATTGTTCTATCCCTTCTAATTCTCCAGTGGAATAAATGCCTTCATGTATTTCGGTTGGACCTTTTATGGTAATAACTTCTTTTGCATTTTTCACTCCCCTAAAAGATGGAGGAACGTAAACCGTTACATTGGGATTTTCCGAAAGAAAACCCGACAAACCGCCCACATGATCATAGTGGTTGTGAGATACAAAAACCTCGTCTATTGTAGATGGATCAACTCCCAACTTTTTCATGTTATTTAACAGAATATCTCCACTTCCACCGGTATCGAAAAGTATCTTAGGTGCTTTTTCTAATTCAATCAAAGCAGAAAATCCCCAATTAGCTTGGAGATCTTTGTCATACACTGTGTTATCGTATAAAATAGTAACTTTCAATTGTTTATTTTCTGCCATTGCTGTTCCCCCTTTTTTATAATTACTTTCTTAAGAAGCTCTAAAACATTATAATATAGCGCCCCTTTGCCCCGCTCCCCACCCATTAAAAGGAAGAAGTACTCCCATCGTTCCGCAGTCCACTTTTAAGGAAGAAGAACTTCTCCGATCACTGCTTCTCACGCGTTATAGGAAAACCCTACTAAATTATATGATAGCACACATTCTAAAAAATAAGAAAAACCCTCTTACAATTTCCATAGAGGGTTTATTAAAGTATCACAGAAATTCAATACAATTTTTAGATCCACCAACGGAATGTCATTCCATTGCTTCTATGTACTGGTTTATCTTTCTTTGTTCTTTTCCAATAGACCTTACAATTAAAAACAATAGCACCGCTACTGTTCCAAGTATTATTAGAGAAGTAAGCTGCATGCTGATATTTTTGAAGATCCATAACGGCCCTTGGGTAAGCATTAGGTCATAAAAAAATAGCAAGCCAAAAATAGCCGCAGCGTACCCCATTGTTATCAATTCTATAACCAATACTTCTTTCCCTTTGAAAACCTTGTTCATTTGGGATATATCTCTTTTGGGATCACTGAGAAAGATTCTTGTTCCTAACAGTGATGAATAGTACAATAATATGACAGTAGGAATTATTAATACTAAATCAAAGAAATTAAATTTTAAAAGAATCGAGAAAACTATTGTAAGAGCTATAAACTCAATTGTATAAAGCCCTGTAGAAATCATTATTTTTGAGTTCACCATAGTTTTTGTTTTGAAAGGAAATAACTTTGGAACGGGCCAGATTTTTATTTCTTCAGTCAACATATACGCAGAAATCATGGCAGAGTAGTCTGCTGCTATCAACACAAAAAACATAGCTATGTAAGATAAATCTTGCATACCTGTGAAAAAGAATATGAACGGCAATACTACCGGATAAATCATCATAAAGATCAATTGGGAATTTCTGAAAAGAAGTTTTCTATCTTTTTCAAAAAGAGGAAGACGTTTGGTTTTAAACTTTTCAATTTTTTTAACCTTTGATTTTTTTCTCGATGTTGAAAAATCAAGTTTGTTCGCATATCTGTATATCAAGTAAAAGAACAATATTGAAACAGCGTAGATGAAAACAAGAGAAAAGATGTCGCCGTTAATAGCATTGATGAATTGAGCATGTGGCCAAAGAGGGTTCATAAAAATATTAAGGGAGTTCCCCATGCCTTCCACAAAGTTTTCTGGATCGTTGGTCATCATCATTGGAAGAAATTGCGGAATTAAGACCATAAAGATAATACCTATGAAATAAGTTAATTGTGCAATTCTTTTTGCGGATGTTTTACCAACAAAGAAAGACATAATTAATCCTATTACAATCGATATAGATATCAAAAAAAGAAAAAACCCTATAATACCCAAGATAGATAGATTAACATTTGAGCCTTTCAAAATCATATACGAGACAACGATTGATAAAAAAGCGCCACTTCCTACTCCAGACATAATTAAACTATCTATCGTAGAAGAGAAAAAGAGTGTTGATCTTTTAATAGGCATGGTCAAAAGGATGTCCATCATATCGTTATCAAAAAGCGTAGTTACAATTAACGGGGAAAATTGTAAAACAAAAAGGGCACTTACAAGTAAAAAGGAAGGTGCAAACATTAGTTCTAACAAAGTATAATTAGAATCCAAACCTATTTGATTCAACGGAATGTTTAAATTAAAAGAACCTGCAGCTGCAAGCATCGTTGGAATGATAACAGCTAAAAAAATTATTGGGACTATCAGATAACTCATTATGCTGGAGATCATACCTGATCTTCTTTCTATTCCTTTTTTATTTTTTGTCGGTCGAGATTTGTTTTTATAGGAGTATTTTAACAACAATTTCAATTCGTTCATCATTGTCTTAGAACCTCCCCACTAGAGTTCATCGATTATCTCTTTTACTTCGTTGCCCCCTGTTAATTCCAAGAAAATATCTTCTAAGCTCTTATTTCCGAGTTTAGAGAGAGATCTCAACTCTTCCAAATTACCTTCAGCAAGAATCCTACCATGATCAATGATTCCTATTCTGTCACACATCTTTTCTGCTATTTCAAGTATATGCGTCGTAAAGAATATCGAAGAGCCTTCGTTTTTGTATTTTTGTAAAAGTTCTTTGAGTATCCTCGCTGCTCTGGCATCCAACCCTACGGTTGGCTCGTCTAAAAAAATCACCTTTGGTTTTCTCATCAAAACTGAAGCAACCATTAATTTTTGTTTCATACCATGAGAATAATCACCTATGTAATCGTTGAGGTAATCTATCCCAAAGGCATCACATATTTCGTTAAATCGGGAATGAATTTCATCTGAACTTAATTTGTATACGTTCATTACAAACTCTATATATTCACTGCCCTTGAGATTCTCATACATTTTTGGTTCGTCAGGCACAACCCCTATTTCTCTTTTTATCTCCAATTCGTAATTATTGTAATCTTTATCCATGATGAAAATTTGACCAGAGGTTGGTTTTAGTGTTCCTGTGAGCATCCTTATCGTTGTAGTTTTCCCTGCACCGTTGGGACCAAGAAAACCATAAATTTCACCTGCTTTTACGTTTAAGTTGATTCCATCAACAGCAGTGAAATCTTTAAATTTTTTTGTTAAATTTATCGCTTTTATCAAAGTTAATCCCCCCTCTACTTCGTTCTTATTTTAACAAGTATAAAACCCTTCTTTTTTGGTTCCAGAGGGTTTTCCCATTGTGTTAGCTTTGAAAGAAAGGAAATCTCAGGCCTTCAATCTCTTTTTCGTTTTTCTCAAACTTACCAGAATACTCTTCCATTTCTTTTAAATCCCAATCGAACACCGTTAAATAACAGCTACCTTCCTTTTCTTCGCTGAATATTGCCGGAAAATCGTATAGATCCCCAGAATCTTCTTTCTCGCTCTCTTCTTCGGCTAGTGACACCTCAGTAATCACTGAATACGCTTTTAAATCAACGATCTCTGCCAACTCACCTAAGAAGTACAGAAAATTGTCGAACTCTTCTTCACTATCGACATCTAATGGTAAGTTAACGGGGACGACTTCTTCTTCAACTTTGAATTGTGACAGGTGATCGTTGATATCCTGAGCTAAATCTTCATCAAGTTCTTTTATCTTCTCCAAAAATTCTTTCTTAGATTCTTCACTAAAGTTCACCCACAAAATAACTTCAGGGTGAAGATGGTCCTCATGTACTAAATTTGAATCATTCATATACTCGATAGCCACTGTGTGAAAATTTGGATAATTAGAAATAAAAATCTCCTCCTTTTTTATTGAACAAAATTAGAAACTTTAAATTAATTTTCGCATCCTTCGCTTGATTAACACTCTAAAGTTGTCTGAATTGAACCAAAATATTATTGTTAATATTATTATACCATTATTTTTTTATTATGCATATTAATAAAATAAAACAGGAAATTATATTTTGAATACCAAAAATAATTGACCTTCGAAGAAACTTGGCTTATTTAAATTTTTACTGTTATTTAAAATTCTATACCCTTTCTTGCTTGAACACCTTGGTTGTAATAATGTTTAATCTCTTTCATCTCGGTAACCAGATCCGCAATTTCCATAATTTCTTCTGGGGCATATCTCCCAGTTATTACAACCTCTATCGATGGAGTCCTTTCTCTGATCGCTTTTACAACTCTACCCAGCGGAATCAATTTGTAGTATAAAGCAATATTTAACTCATCCAACACAACCAAATCGTATTCAACATCTTTTAAAACCTTCTCACAAACATCCATTCCCTTACTGGCTGCCTCTATGTCTTCTTCTGTAGGTTTTTTGTATATAAAACAGTCTCTACCAAACTGTCGAATTTCGATGTTCTTAATATATTGGCTCACTTCTAACTCACTGTACTCCATGCCTTTTATAAACTGTGCAAAAAAGACTTTTTTGCCCGCAAGTGCCGCTCTAACAGAAAGCCCTAAAGCTGCTGTTGTTTTGCCTTTACCGTTGCCAGTATAAACATGAACGAAAGATTGTTCCATCTCAGCCACCTCATTCTCTGCTAAAAATTTATTTTCTTACAAGCTTTTTTATACCCTTACATTCTTTTTAATTGCAAATTTGGATATCTGGCTTATACCCCCTGCGAGTGAAATATTTCGAAAGATTTTGTCTTTTTCCCTTTCATCCCACCAAGAACCTGCTAAAATACTTACCCCTGTTCCAACAAACGCATTTGGAAACATCGGGGTCGATGCCCCAATTAAAACTATCTCTCGGGCATTTTTGCATAAACTTAAAAGATACTCTAAGCTGTGGTTTATAACAGTTGTCCCACTTAAAAAAACAATTTCACATTTTGGAAGTATGTCCTTTTGTTTCTCCTCAGGGAGGACTTTACCAAAAACGCCACCTTTTTGCGAAACTCCACGATCAAAAACAAATACATTTTTGACCATTCCATTGAACATATTAGCAACTTGAGGAATATAGCCTATCGAGCAAACATTATCCTCTGGAGTAATTTCAATAGAAAAGGGGTGAATAGAAGTATCTACATCAACCAAAGGAAGGGAGCGTGAAGCTGCTGTCAACACAGCAACTCCAATAGACCTTTGCAGATCATCTTGACCCGTGAGAGCCCATTCGGCAATCTCTAAACTATCTTTACCAATAATATCTTGAGCATACGGGAAAATAGAGCAACCTGACTTTAAATTCTCACGTAGAACGTAACTTACGCCGACATGATTATTACTCAGTTCCAAACCAATAAGTGAAATTCCTATAACAGCATCTTTGATCTTTATTCCTTCTAAATAAGGCTGTGCTTCTTCTATAACTCTTTCAATTATCATCCTGATCTCCTTCTTAGTGAGTTATTTAACTATTGAAATATTAAAAATGTTCCTAACCTTCTTCCTATTTACCATGATTTATATAATTTGTTTTCAACTCCATTATATCACCTAAAAATCTAAAAAAATTCATTAATTTGCATTAGCCTTCGATAGCTAAATCAATAACTACTTTAGCTCTTCTAATGTAATACTTAAAATATTTTTCTTTATCTGATTGTGGATTTGCTCTTAGGATGAGAAAAAAAGCGAAGAAACAAGAAAGATGCTTTAAAAGCTGTTTTTATTTCTTATTGTTAGAATAAAAAAATCGACGAGATAAAAGATCAATCGCCGATGATTTTGTTTCATTCCCCCCTTACCTTCCATTCCTTTCTCTTCTTCATTTCTTTTCGAAAAAAAAAGAAAGAAAAAAGCCTCACATTTACAGGTTATCTTTTCTTTCCTACTTTCATTAAAATAAGGTTAGAAGGAAGGAAACATTACTTGGAAGCTGAGAGATAATATCGCTTCCCTTATTCCCCTCTATTTGTAATCTTTTTCCAAGTAAAGAAAAGAGAAAAAACCTCATGTTTGCAGGCATTATTTTCTTTCCTACTTTCCCTTCATCAAAGCTTGTCTAAAAGGCTGGACTGCACAGTATAGAACCTCAGCAAGTTAGTATAATGTAGTTTCTGCTTTATCTACATTTTACATTATTTAGAGCAAAAGGGGAGACATCAATATCCGCTTCATTCCTATTTTACCATTAATTAAAGTGTGATTAAAAATTTAGGGGATACTTCGTAGAAGCTTAAGAATGATCTACAACGAGGTCCAAACTCTTACCCTATTTTCTATCCTTTAGAGCAAAAAGAAGTAGAAAAAAGTGCTTACGTTCGCTAGCTTTGCTTTCCTTCCTTCAATTTATCAAAGCTTGCTTAAAAGGTGGAAGAACATTACTTGAAATTGCCGGAAGATGAAGATTGTATTGTTCCCATTCCTCTCTACCCCTTCCACTCCTCACTCCCACCCTTCCATTCCTCATAGGTAGGATAAAAAGCTGTTGTAATTCAAATGTTGAAGCCTGAGTGGATTATGTTTCCATTCCTTATAGGTAGGATAAAAAGTTGCAGAAGAGTCTATAGCTACAGCTGGGGAATACTAGTTTCCATTCCTTATAGGTAGGATAAAAAGCAGCTTGAAAAAGAGGCAAAGCAAAGAGAGGAGCGACGTTTCCATTCCTTATAGGTAGGATAAAAAGTTACTTAGAATGGGCAAGAATGTTGCAAATAGCAAAAGTTTCCATTCCTTATAGGTAGGATAAAAAGATTTTCAATCATGAATATCGCCTCACAGCATTGCCGTTTCCATTCCTTATAGGTAGGATAAAAAGAAATTCTTCTGGAGTAGCATCTGGTGCTAGTGTATTTTGTTTCCATTCCTCATAGGTAGGATAAAAAGTAGATTCAGTACAACCAGCTGGAACAAAAATAACATGTTTCCATTCCTCATAGGTAGGATAAAAAGGATGATAGTCCGTTAGGCGACTTTAATGAAAGAATAGTTTCCATTCCTCATAGGTAGGATAAAAAGAAAATTCAAGGGGTGAATAACATGGCAAGGGAAAAATGTTTCCATTCCTCATAGGTAGGATAAAAATATTTTGAAAAATGTTGAAAAGTTTGAAAAATTTGCAAAGTTTCCATTCCTCTCCACCCCCTCCATTCCTCATAGGTAGGATAAAAAGTGAAGAAGTAGAAGACAGGTTTGGCATAAAAGGAAGTTTCCATTCCTCATAGGTAGGATAAAAAGGAAATAGGTGAAGTTTCAAGAAACTTGAAAATTCTAGCGTTTCCATTCCTCATAGGTAGGATAAAAAGTTTGAAGAATATTACAGAAAAATGCCTCCCGGATATGTTTCCATTCCTCATAGGTAGGATAAAAAGGAAGAAAACAAATCGTTATCTTTGGAGATCGAAAATTGTTTCCATTCCTCATAGGTAGGATAAAAAGTAAGGATTTAGCAAGTGAAGCAACACTATCACAAAGTTTCCATTCCTCATAGGTAGGATAAAAAGTTTTCTTTTTGTTTCGCAACTTCTATACGTAATTGGTGTTTCCATTCCTCATAGGTAGGATAAAAAGTTATTGGATATAAACACAAAAAATCAACAATCTTAGTTTCCATTCCTCATAGGTAGGATAAAAAGGAAATTGGTTAAAGAAGTAGAGCCCGAAGAAGCTGCGTTTCCATTCCTCATAGGTAGGATAAAAAGAGGCTTTATGAGTAAAGATGATAAATCTAAATTAGAGAGTTTCCATTCCTCATAGGTAGGATAAAAAGTACATTTTTATACTTATATTATACCATATAAAAGTAGTTTCCATTCCTCATAGGTAGGATAAAAAGAAATGAAAATCTACGATATTGGTATGAAAGGCTATGTTTCCATTCCTCATAGGTAGGATAAAAAGCCACGCATTATATTTCCATAAAGTCCCCGATACGTAAGTCCGTTTCCATTCCTCATAGGTAGGATAAAAAGTTATATTTCAAACGTAGGTTATAAAAATATTCAATGGTTTCCATTCCTCATAGGTAGGATAAAAAGTGTATCAAATGTTATAGATATATCTTTTAGTTCCATGTTTCCATTCCTCATAGGTAGGATAAAAAGGAGAAAAGTTCTTCAGTATCTGCAAGACAAGAAAGGTTTCCATTCCTCATAGGTAGGATAAAAAGACGGATTCAAATGGGGATACTATGAAGCTGTTTAATAAAGTTTCCATTCCTCATAGGTAGGATAAAAAGGAAAAATTGTTTTTAGATTATTTGAATGATGTTGAGTTTCCATTCCTCATAGGTAGGATAAAAAGTTTTTTCAAGGAAGTCGTATATTTTTCTGTTTACTTGTTTCCATTCCTCATAGGTAGGATAAAAAGTAAAAAAAGAATTTACATATGGGACTTTAGGAATAGCGTTTCCATTCCTCATAGGTAGGATAAAAAGACACCTTATTTTTAAGTTCTGCAATCTCTCCGAGCGTGGTTTCCATTCCTCATAGGTAGGATAAAAAGTCATTCTTGAAAGGCAATTCAGGATTACCAGTGGCTTGTTTCCATTCCTCATAGGTAGGATAAAAAGGCTGATTATATTTTGAACTACATTCACAAAGGTTATTGTTTCCATTCCTCATAGGTAGGATAAAAAGTTATGGAACTACTCCGGAAGAAGCCGATTTGATGGGGTTTCCATTCCTCATAGGTAGGATAAAAAGAAATAGTCAACATTATCGTATCCAGCATTTATCCAGGTTTCCATTCCTCATAGGTAGGATAAAAAGGCATAACATACCTATAATCACTATATCATAAAAAATTACGATTGTCAATCAAAACTTTGAGAAATTGTTAAAAATCAATTCAAATGTGCATGATATAAGGATTGTGATTTTTAACACTTGTCTGTCGATCCCCTGGGATTTTTACCTTATTGGAGGTCGACAGACATTTTTTATACATTCTTGCTTTTTTTATTATTGTATGATAAAATATATTACAGAAAAGATTCTAATTTTTAATTTAAAATATCGGGAGAATTGAAATGAGATTAAACGTTCAATTTTCTTTAAATAGTTTAATACTTCCATTAAATTACAATCATATCATTCAGGCTTTCATTCTTGATCTAATAGATAACGCCGAATATAGAAACTTCGTTCATAACGAGGGCTTTAGTTATAAGAAAAGAAAGTACAAATTGTTTTCTTTTTCAAGACTAAATGGAAAATTTAGCTTAAATCAAAAGGATAAAACAATAGAGTTTTTTGATAATGTTTCTTTGAAAATTTCCTCTCACGATAAGAATTTAATTCAGTATTGTGCAGACTCGCTTTTATTTAAAGACGATTTTGAACTATTAGGCCAAAAGATTCATGTAGAGAAGTTAGAGTATGATGATTTGGAAATAAAAAACGATAAAATAAAAGTAAAAACTTTATCCCCCATTACTGTTTATTCTACGATGGAACAAAATTCTTCAAAAAAGACAGTCTACTTTTCCCCCAACGACGATAACTTTTCAAAATTAATAAGAGAGAACTTAATAAAAAAGTATCTTGCCTACTATGATTCATATCTTCCAAAAGAAATAAGTAATGATGAATTCGTTATAAAAGAGGCTAATCAAAAAAGATCTAAAATGATCATAACAAAGTATAAAAATTTTATTATTAAAGGCTGGCATGGAACTTTTGTAATCCAAGGGAATCCTACTTTGTTGAAAATTGGTTATGATTCAGGTTTTGGAGCAAAAAACTCCCAAGGATTTGGATTAGTCGAAGTTATATGATTATGGATAGAGGGTGATAATATGGGTTTTATCGATGCCGTTTACACTGTTGGGAAAGAGTTTTCATCAAAAACTTATGAAATAACAGATTATCTAACCGTACCCGTAAGAATAGATGGATCAAAAGAAATAAGAATTTATTTAAAAGTATCAAATTACAATGCTTTAAAATTGCAAAGTGAAGAAGAAAATACGATTATACCCCTAAAAATTGAGGGTGTTTCAAAAATTGATGAAGTAGATTTTTTTGCCGGTAACAAAGATGAACAATATAAAAAACTTAGGTATTTGTACAAAGAACCTCCAGGCAGTAATACTGCGTGGCGTTACTCTCCTGTTTTGAGGTTATCAAAGCCGAAAAATAATAAAGAAAAGAATCGTGATGCCTTCTTAACTGGTTCTAAATCGTATATAAGCAAAATTGAAAAAATGATTCAAGATTTCGAAGATTTAGGATTTTTTGAAAAAGGTTCTGTTCAAAAAATAATCAATGACTTATCTAATAATGATTTTGTCGACCGGTTCTTAGAGTGTTACAGTGATCCAAAGGCTTCGTATTTAATTGTTTTTGGCGTTGAAGATGATGGAGGATTTCTTTATCCTGGAGAAGTTAAGCTGTTTCAACAATATTTTTTAAAGAAGTTAAACGACGAACTGATTAAGAAAAATGTTTCAAAAAAAGGTGGAATTTGTGATTATTGTGGTAAGGAAAGCGATATTTTACTTAATTTCGATATGATTTTTCCTTTTGCTACTTTTGATAAGGTGAATTTCCTTCCTGCCATAAATAAAAATTTTTCTAACAAGGTTTACAAATATTGTAAAGAGTGCTTTAAGACTTTCTCTAACGCCAAAACTTACATAGATTATAATTTTGTTGATCAATCTATTATAAATAATATCCAGATCTGGATAATACCCGAATTTTTTACAACGGATACAAACATCCGGGATGATGCTTTCGGTGATTTAAAGAATTATTTTTGGAGTGATCAGTATACAAAAGAAAAAGATCTTTTGGATTATATCACAGATCCTGATTATATGGATAAACCGTACACCGCTGTATTTCATTTTCTTTTTCTAGAACAAAACCAAGCACAACTTGTAATACATCAAATGATCGAGGATGTACCTTTAACAAGGATACAAAAATTACAAAAAGTTTGGGAAGAGACGGTAAATCTCTTTTCCCAAAAGAAAAAGAAAGATACTCAACTTTCTGTTGCATTTAAACACATATATCGAACCCTTCGCCATTTAGTTTTGAAAGAAGACGCTGAAGAAAAAGTTATGAGAATGCTGGCAATGGAAATTATTGGAAAAATTTTAAGTGAAGAAAGAGTTGAAACCAAAACTATAAAACAAAATTTTGTTGCAAGAATTCCTAAATTGATGAACGACAAAGTCCAAAATGATTATTTTAATCTTACTTTGAATGACTTTTTGTTACTGATTGAATTTTTGAACAACTACAATAAAACCTGGGGGTATTCATTATGAAAAGACATTTGGAAATCCTAGATAAGTTTTCTGATAAATTTTTGCAGAGCGACTTTGGAAAAGGGACACTTTTATCTGGAGTAGTTTTGGGGTTTGTGGCGTATAATCAAACAAAGGGGGAAAAAGGAGAAAGTGGTTATTCAAACGCAAAAATTCAAGATTCTCCATTGTACAAGCAGTTAAATTTTGGAAGATTAAGTTTAAGAGATATAAAAAAACATCTATCAAGAATACCAGAACTTATAAAAGCGTACAAGATTGAACCTTCCTTCCTGGTTGAAGATTTAGCTGGTTATTCCCAAGAACTATTACTGAATTCTAAGGGAAAGGATTTAGGGATCGATGGAAATTTTGCTTTTGTGACAGGTTTCATGAACTGGAGAAATTACTTCTGGGAAATATACAAAGATTACACAAAAGAGAAAGAAGTAGTAGAATTAGAAATAGAAAAAACGGACAAGGGGGAAGACCAAGATGTTTAACGGCAGAAAAGAACTTCTGTTTTTATACTCTGTAAAAGATGCGAATCCAAACGGTGATCCATTGAATGCAAATCATCCAAGATACGATGAAGAAACAGGCCAAGTTTTAGTATCTGACGTTAGAATTAAAAGAACTATCAGAGACGAATTAATGAGAATGGGAGAAGATGTTTTCATTGATGGAGAACCAAAATCTTTAAAAGAAAGATTCGAAGAGCTCAAAACAAAATTGTCTACCACAAAAGGAGATGAAACTCTAAAGAAATGTATCGATACAAGACTTTTCGGTGTAACATTCGCATTGGGTAAGGAAAGTTTTGCATGGACTGGACCTGTCCAATTTAAATGGGGAAGATCTTTACACAAAGCAAAAGTTGAATTTGTACAAGGAACCGGCGCGTTTGTCACTAAAGAAGGTGGAGAACAGAGAACTATAAGAAATGAATATATAGTTCCTTTTGCATTGATTGGAACCTATGCAATTGGAAATCAATATGCATCTGAAAGGACACAAGCAACAGACGAGGATTTCAACAAACTTACACAAGCTGTTTGGAATGGAACCAACAATTTAATCACAAGGAGTAAAACTGAGCATAGATCTCGCTTTTTGATGGAGATTGTGTACCAGCCTAATTTCAATGGATTAATTGGTTCTTTGGATGAAAGAATAAAATTAACCAAAAGAGATAATTCTTTGTTAGATGACGATGAACAATTGGCAATCCGAAATATTCAAGACATTGCTCTCAATTTGAAGGAAATATGTGATAAGGTTTCTTTACTCAAAGATAATATAGAAAAGATAATAATTATCAAGGATCCTGACTTGGAAGTACAATATATTGATGATCTAAAAAGTATTTTGGGAGAAGATAAAGTAGCTATGGAATTGAGGTGATACAATGGCCCTTGTTTTTGATATTACAGGGGAGTATGCTATGTTTCGCAAATTTTATACAACCACTTCTTCCGCATCTTATCCCTTCCCACCACCAACAGCTGTTGGAGGATTGATTGCGGCTATAATTGGAGTAGAGAACAAATCGGAAAATAAAGCTCATTTGGCTTCTTATTGGGAATCATTGTATGGAAACAGAATCGCCATTTCAATACTGTCTCCCACTCAATGGTTCACCACCAGTATAAACTTGTGGAATAATAAAGACCCAAAAAAGGGTATTCACAATATTATAAAACATCAATTTGTAAAAAGACCAAAATATCGAATTTATGTAGAAGGTCCTATAGAAGAAAAATTAAAACCTTTTCTTGAAGAAGGTAGTTTTGTTTTTACCCCATATCTTGGTACCGCATATTCATTTGCAAATATTCATTACATAGGATCTTTCAACCCGCTAAAGATCGAAGACGATGAGGCAAGAATAAAAAGTATCATACCTGCAGATATTAAGCCCAAAATTAATCTGAAAAAAACTCATGGAATCTTTAAAGACATTGTCCCTCTACAAATGGACAAAGAAAGAGGCCTTACTAAAAGCTTGTCAGTTTTTTACCCAGCCAATATCGATACGGGAATTTTTGTTGATAATCCTGAAGAGATAGGGGGAGTCTTAGTTGGAAACGACGAAATTGTTTGGCTTCCTGAATGGTCAAGAAAGCCATCCGGGTAAACTTCTTAAAGATCATTTAAAAGGAGTATTTGAAAAATCCAAAGAGATATCAAATTTTCATGGAGACAATGAATTAGTCGAAACACTAAAACATATCTGTCTAACACATGATGTAGCTAAATCACATGTTAAATTTCAAAAATATTTAAAGACAAAAAAAGGTCATTATCCGCACTCTGAGCCTTCTTCTTACTTAACTTTTATGCTTACAAAAGATATCTTTCAAGCTGAGATTGTTAGAAGACATCATTCATACCAGCTAAATTTTGAAGATATAATGTCTTTTTGGAGAAATTTAAATTATCAAGACGTGATAAAAGCATTAGAAGAATTCCTTGATCTAAGCAAAATTGAATATCTAACAGAAAAAGAATGGAAAAGATTAATATTTCAATCTTGGCATTCACAGTATCTTTTAAATAAGACGGTTAAGGCTGAAGATTTATGGTTTAATACGAGAATCGAGAATTCAATTTTTATAACATCTGATAGGCTAGATGCGTTAAATGTTGATAGGATCAATTTTGATAAAATTTCTTATCAACAAGATAGGTTCGACAAATTTCTTGAATCACTTCCAAAGAACCATTTAAGCGATTGGAAAAATGAAATTCGAGAAAGTACATTATCAAACGTTGATACAATTTCAGAACCAGGTATCTATACCATAACGCTCCCTACTGGAGCAGGAAAAACTATAACGGGATTGCAAGCATCGATGAAGTTAGCAAATAAACTTTCTCTTAAAACAATTATTTATGTATTACCGTTCATAAGTATTGTTGATCAAAATTCCGAAGTTGCAAAGAACATATACGACAAAGTGCAAGAAGACCATCATTTGGTAAGTGCATCAAAGGAAAAAGAAGATTTAGATAATTTAGAAAGGTTTATACTTTCTTTTAGATACTTCAAAGAACCACTCATTGTTACAACCCTCGCAAAGTTTTGGGAAGCGCTTTATTCTCCTAATGCCAACGATTCTATGAGTTTTCATAGGTTAAAAGATGCGGTAGTTATTTTGGATGAACCTCAGTCGATCCCTCCAGAATATTGGCAAGGATTTGGGGAAACCATGTCTTTTCTTTCAAAAAAGATGGGAACTTTTTTCATTTTAATGACCGCTACACAACCTAAAATGGCAGAAGGTAAAGAGTTAGCCCCCAAGAGTTCTTTCCCAAAAAACAGGCACTCTTACAACATAATTAATAAAAAAATATTTCTTTCAGATATAAAGCAATATACAAAAGAGAGAGCTGACAACCCGTCTCTAATTATTCTTAACACAAAAAAAGAAGCGCTAAAAACTTTTATCTTACTCCGAGAACATTTGAAAAATAACCTTTTCTTTCTTTCAACTTGGGTAATTCCTAAAGAAAGGCTTGACAGAATTAAACAGATCAAACAGTTGGAAAATAAAAACTTGCCAAGAAATCTCATATCTACCCAAGTAGTAGAAGCCGGAGTGGATTTGGACTTTGATTATATCTTTAAAGATTTATCCCCCTTTGACAGCATAGTCCAAGCTGCTGGAAGATGTAATAGAAGAATGCTAAAAGAACTTGGCACAGTAACGGTTGCTGAAATAGTAGACGATGAAAGTGATAATGAAAGATCGTATGCTTCTTATGTGTACGATAGCATATCGCTAAATAATACAAAAGAAATATTTGCCTACAAAAATAAATTTTCAGAAAACGAAGTTCAACAACTACTAGATAAATATTACAAGGCATTGTCAGTTAGCAAATATCAAAAAGGTCCATGGTATGACATAAAAGAAGGAAATTGGAGTAATTATAAACCTCTGATAGAAGAACATTTATACGAGGATGTGGTGTTTGTAGATGTGGATGGAACAGTTTCAAACAAATTATATGAAATTGAAAGTTTGGAACATAGTTTAGAAAATTACGAAAGAAAAAAACAACTATGGAAAGAAATTCAAGATTATTCTATAAATGTTCCTCACAAAGAACTAGAAGAATGGGAAACCCATTATAATGAAGTATTCCTAGAAGAAGATAAAAAGCTTGTGTATAAAGGTAATGGAGTTTGGTTGATTACGCAGTTAGGCATTGGGGAAATTTATTCTGAAGAAGTAGGGTTTATTCCGTATGAATTGAAAGAGGATTTTTATGGATGACAATATCATTACAGGATATTCAGTTTTAGCTTATTCAATATGTCCAAGAGAAGCTTGGTTTGTTTTAAGGAGATTCACTCCTGAACAAGATAACCCTTACATAGAACTAGGAAGGTTTTTACACAAGAATTCTTATGAAGGGAAAGGTGAAAAAGAAATAAAACTTCCAGGAGCAGTGATTGATTTAATTTGGAATGATAATAAGTGTACCATAGTTGGAGAAATCAAAAAATCCTCAAAGTCTTTTAAAGGAGCCAAAATCCAGTTATTATATTATTTAAAATTATTGGAGGATATGGGCGTTCAAGCAAAGGGGGAAATTCTGTTGCCAAAAGAAAAAAAGAGAATTCCCATTGTATTCGATGAGGAAGCCAAAAAAGAAATACAAGATATACTTCTTAAACTCAATGAATTAATTGAATCGCCTGTTCCACCTCCACCAAAATGGATAGGGATGTGTTCAAAATGTGGCTTTGCAGAATTATGTTGGGCGGGAGAGGAATAAATTGAAACCTATTTATATATTTCAAAGTGGAACATTAACTAGAAAAGGAAACACACTAGCCTTTAAAAGTGAATCTGATGAAAAAACTAAGTACTTCCCAATAGAAAATATTTCAGAAATAAAGATATTTGGAGAAATAAATATAAATAAACGACTTCTTGAATTTTTGTCCGCCAATAACTTACCGCTCCATTTTTTCAACCACTATGGTTTTTATGTTGGAAGTTTTTATCCATATGAACATAATACAAATGGAATAACAATAGTTAAACAAGTAGAGCACTATATCTCTTCAGAAAAAAGATTAGTTTTAGCAAAAAAGTTTGTGGAAGGAGCTATGCAAAACATCTTAAAAATTGTTCAATATTATGAAAGAAAAAGCGATTTTGAAGTAAAACGGTATTCGCAAAAAATGGAAGAATTTATTCAGAATATTCACCAGATCAGTTCTATTAATGAATTAATGGCACAAGAGGGAAATTATAGAGAGATTTATTATAATTTTATTGATAACAATATAATCTCAAATGAAGATTTCAA
Source organism: Petrotoga sp. DB-2 (assembly GCF_054051725.1). Classification (NCBI taxonomy): domain Bacteria; kingdom Thermotogati; phylum Thermotogota; class Thermotogae; order Petrotogales; family Petrotogaceae; genus Petrotoga; species Petrotoga sp. DB-2. Next base: position 29,718 of record NZ_JBSVZD010000018.1, read on the forward strand.
AATGGTTGTCAGAGAAAAAAGGCCCCCTACAAATTATATGAACACTCTTATCAGTTTTGGGAACTCTTTAATGTACTCTACAGTTTTAACGCAAATTTATCAAACACCATTAGATCCTAGAATTGGCTATCTTCATTCAACTAACTTTAGAAAATTTTCTTTGAACCTTGATATAGCTGAAATATTTAAGCCTATTGTGGTAGACAGAACTATTTTTAACCTTGTGAATAAAAAAATAATTAATGAAAAACATTTTAAAAAAATTCAAGGTGGTATTCACTTGAACGAAGAAGGCCAAAAAAATTTTATAAAAAATTATGAAGAACACTTAAGTACAACTTTAAAACATAAAAAATTAAAAAGAAATATTACCTACAGAACATTGATAAAACATGAGGCTTATAAAATTTTAAAACATCTGATCGAAGAAAAAGAATACGTTCCTTTTACGATGAGGTGGTAAAAACGTACGTAATTATGGCTTACGACGTTAATGAGAAAAGAGTTGCAAAAGTTTTAAAAAAAGCGAGACAATACCTGAACTGGGTACAAAATTCCTTGCTGGAAGGAGAAATAACAAAAGCAAAATATGAGATCTTAAAACAGCAGATAAGAAAAATCACAAAAAAGGACGAAGATAGCATTACTTGGTACATTTTCGAATCTCGAAAAATTTTTATCAAAGAAACTTATGGAGTGGAAAAAGGAGAACCTGATGACTTCATTATTTAAAGAGTGAGATTTTTAGAAGTACATTTATTTGGAATTCATGGCATTAGTATAAGATTAGCCTTCTACAACTACTTCAATATTCTTTTTGCTCTTCTACTGTAATACTTAGAATATTTTTCTTTATTTGGTTTATTGTTTCTTCATTTGTATTTTGATCTTTTCTTCTAGTCTTTTATCAAAATCTTTTCCAAACCTTTGATTTAGAATCTCAATTATTAATTCTTTTTTTTCTTCAAGTTTCCCTTTTCTTTCACCTTCAATTTCACCTTTTCCACGCCCTCTTCAAATAATGAGGCACCTATCTTTGTTATTCGTATCACCTCTTTCAGTTTGTTTAGATACTTTTCCCTTACATAATTGTCTGAGAGGTGACCTCTAATTCAAATACAAAATCTATGTTTCTGTCTGATACTTTTATTACTGGTAGTTCTGTTGGTTTTACTGAGATTATCTTTGGTAAGTTTAGTTCATAATATTCGAGAAGTTTAGAGCATGGATTATTTTAACGGAGTGGGATGTTTCCATTCCTCATAGGTAGGATAAAAAGTGAATCATCAACTTGATTTCCATTGTTCATTTCAACAAAGTTTCCATTCCTCATAGGTAGGATAAAAAGGCATAAGATAGCTATAAATACTATATCATAAAAAATTACGATTGTCAATCAAAACTTTGCTTTTTTATTATCGTATGATAAAATATATTACAAGAGAGACCTTGATTTTTAATTTAAAATATCAGGAGAATTGAAATGAGATTAAACATTCAATTTTCATTCCATAATCTAAGATTTGAATAGTTTTCCAATTTTGCTTTCAATGGATTTTTTCTATTACTTTATTACTTTGCTTCTGCTCTCATCTCATCGAACCTTTTTATTTCCAACTCTTCCTTCAGTAGATTAATCACATACCTTTCTAATTCTGAAAATTTAGGGTTATTTATATCTCTCACTTCCTCGCTAATAAACAGTTCTTCCTTGAGTTGCATTGGTCGAGCAGTAAGAACATGGATCCTATCCGATAAGAGAAGTGCATCTCTAATATCGTGAGTAACATAGATAACCGTCTTTGATTCTTTCTCTAAAATCTCTTTTAAACTGTCTATGAGCACAAGACGCAAAGGAAAGTCGATATCTGAAAAGGGTTCATCCATTAGGATAATGTCCGGGTCAATAGCTAAAGCTCGAGCAACCGAAACCCGGCTTTTCATTCCTCCACTAAGCTGAGCAGGATAATAATCCTTGAATTGGGTAAGCTCCATCAAATTTAAATAATGCAAAGCAATTTCCTGACGTTCAACCTTGTCGGAGATGCGATCCTTTAAAACAAAGCAAATATTATCTAACACAGTTTTCCAGGGAAGAAGTCTTGGCTCCTGAAAAATAAACCCAAGGTTATTAAATTTTCTCTCAACTGTTCCTTTATCTACTTCTTCTAAGCCAGCAATAATCCGCAGAGTAGTACTTTTTCCACAACCTGAGAGACCAATAAAAGAAACTACTTCTCCTTCTGGGATTTTAAAATTTAGATCTTTAATTACTTGCAGGGAGCCAAATCTCTTATGTACTTTGGAAAACTTCACCACTGTTTTTCTTTTCTCCTTCATTTTTTATTTCGCCTTCTCACGGTCTCTGTCTTTATTGTTCTATTTTGAAAAGGTTTAATTAATAAATATTCGGTAGCAAGGCCTAAAACAACAATAACAATAGTATATGCGAATACCTTATCCGTTTCTAAATTAAATCGAGCCCAATTAAGCTCGTTCCCAATACCTGACATACTGCCAAGGAATTCTGCCATTACTACTCCTCTCCAGGCTAATCCAAATCCCACAGATAGTGCGGAAAAAAAGGGTCCACTAATAGCAGGTAAATAAAGGTCGCGGAGCTTAGTTGATGTTTTTACTCCAAAAGATTGACTCATTTCGCGAAGAGAAGAGTCTATATCTCTGATTCCCTGATCTAAATGAATTGTAATAATGGGAACTGCGATAGACATAATAACAAATATTGGAGGGATAGCCCCCAAACCAAATAACGGCTATAATTACCCATACAACGGGAGGCGTGTTTTCAATGATTACAATCACAGGCCTAATTGCTTCATGAATGCCATTAATTAGTCCCGCCAGTGTGCCAAGTATTCCTCCCAGAAGAATAGAAAGGCTTACACCTATCAGCACCCTACTTACCGTATGAATAAGCGGGAGCCATATCTCTCCACTAATAACCATTTGGCTAAGCGTTAAAAAAACTCTTTCTACCGAAGGAACGATAATTGGGGGAAAAAACAAAGAAAGTAATTCCCACATCCCAAGGAGGACAATAATTCCTGATAATCTTTTAAGCCATTGTAAAAACTTAAGTTTCGTTCTAATCATCAGAATCATCTTCTTCTGGAGGCGATATTTCAGTTTTGTAATAAATTCCTTCATCAGGAATAGGGAACCCTAAGCTTTCAAGATAAGAAGGCATGAGCGGCTTTACATCTTCTACTTCTATGAAGTCCAACTTGAGACGTCCAGACATGATAGAATCTTCAACAGCTTTTGAAGGAAATTCAGCGCCAAAGTACTGTTTAAAACATTTGGAGGTAAAATTACCAACTTCTTGAGGGTGTTTTATAGCGTAATCATTAGCCTCATCAAAGGCATCAATGAACTTTTCTACAGCTTTCTCCTTACCTTCGATGTTCGAAACTACTACCCAAAGCCCTCCTATAGGGATTTCCTCGCCTTTTTCCCAGCCGGAGATACTCTTTACAAATCCTTCTTGGCAATCAATCACCACATTCATCTTTCCACCAGAGGCGAGGACTAACTGAGAAATGTGGGGTTCTGAAAAAACGGCGGCATCTGCTTGCCCGGAAAGAATGAGCCTTTTTATTTCACTTCCAGGCAAATACTTTATATTAAAATCTTTATCAGGATCATAACCTGCTGCTTTCATTGATGCTCGAGCAATGATGTCAGGCGACCCTCCTCTAAAATCAATATAGACATCTTTTCCCTTGAGGTCTCCCCAATCGGAGACATCTTTTCCAGCAACCACATAGACTGCCTTCCAGACATAAACTCCCACTAATCTAATGTTTTCAATTCCCTTAGCATACATCTTTGCTCCACCAGGAGCAGAATAAAGGGCAATATCAACATCTCCTCTCTTAGGATATTCTTATATTTTTTCATCCATACCAAATTAAGAGAGTACCCAATGGAGAGATTTACTTATGGGGTTTCTAACAGAAGATGGTAATAGTTGAAAATCAGACAAGAGTAACATAAGAAAAGATAATAAAGTTATGTTACATTGCAAAGAATAGGTAGAAAATCATTGTAATCATCTTTATTGAAAAATATATTCTCATTTTATTTCCCCGGAGCTGTGATATGATGAGTGCTCCGAGGAAGAAGATGTTAACAAATGTCTTGCCTTCAGGAAGTTTCGTCTCTTAAACCAGACTCGTTACACCGTAAGCGGGACTGAACGATGGATCAACTAAAGAATATCCAAGTGTATCAACACGCTTTCGTTTTCTCAGAAGTGACAAAAGATATCCCGCACCGCTGATATCTCGGACAAGCACAAAGCCATTTAGTTTTCCATCTTGCAGATAAACTTTCCTTAGGATCCCATCCTTTTTGTATTTAATTTCATCACCTTCAAGTGCCCCCACTACAATGATCTTGAAGCTTAACTCCTTGAGAGAATTCATACTTACCTGTTTTTCGTAGTCAAAATCATAACCAAGAATGTTCATGGCAACCGTTTGTCCGTGACTTACCGCAACTGGATAGAGGCCATGACTTTTGGACTCACCAGTAACCAGATCAATCGTTTTAGCCACATCTCCACAGGCAAAGACATTTTTGTCGTTTGTTCTAAGTTTACTGTCAACGGATATACCATATTCGTCGTAATCGATTCCGCTACCACTGAGAAAATCCACATTCGGCTTTACCCCTGTAGCAGCAATGAAAATATCTGCATCTATCCGTCTCCCGTCAGTCGTTTCCAACCCAGTTATATGATCGTCGCCAAGGAATTTTGCTGCCTCTGTATTTAGTAGGGGATTCACACCCTGAGACCGAAGGTCTTCAAGCACATATTCGGACGTCTCCGGGTCGAGGAGCCTAGGCATGATCCATCCACGTCGGTTCAGAACTGATGGAGATATGCCTAACTTGCTTAAACAAAGGGCAATTTCGACACCGATAAAACCACCACCAACTATTACAGCACTTGCTCCACCCTTACGGGCCATTTCTTTGATTCTGTCTGCCCCTGCATAGGTCTTGAAATTTAGAAGGTCTCTCCGATCAGCCCCCTGAACTGTGGGTGGAATGTAAAGAGAACTTCCAGACGCAATTACCAGAGTATCATAGTCAATAATTCTATCTTTTTCGGTCCGTACCCGCTTTACATCTGTTTCTATCTCCATAACCCTTTCACCGGGAAAACACTCAACTTCGTTTTCAACACAGAAGTTCCTACCGTGCCAGAAAAGGATCTCTTCATTGTCCCGGATAAGATATTCTCCAAGAGCCGCAGGAGAGTAGGGGGGAACCTCTTCAGCAGAAAGCATGATAATAGTACCTTTAAATCCCTGCTTCCTGAGATTCGATACCACGGAAACACCTGCGGGCCCGGATCCAATAATAACAACTTTTTTATTCATTCTGATTCCCTCACTTGTCTTTGGATGTGAGTTCCAAAAATAATCCTTTTACTGCGCTTATATAAGGAGAGGAACCTTCCAACAAAGGTCCAATATCCGGTTCGTTTTTATACACCTGCTCATCAAAGGGTAAATAATGTATTGACTGAAAATAATTCTGTCCTTCAATAAAACGAAGCACCTTTTCCCGGTCCGCATCGTCTCGAACTTTATTGACCGCAAGATAGATACGTTCTATGCCAAGTTGCTGTGAAAGTTTTGCTGAATGCAGTGCAACCTGGACGGCATTGAAACTCGGCTCCGTCACAATAACAGCATTTTGAAAACCTTCCGCAAGCGCTCGCCCGAAATGCTCAACACCTGCCTGGGTATCCATGAGAATAACTTCTCCCTCACGCAACTTGATATAACCCACAATCGCATCGAGAAGAGCATTCTCGGGGCATAGGCAACCTGTTGCTGCCTGGATCACACTTCCAATGACCAACAGGTTTATTTTTGAATTGATTTTCATACCGAAACGCTTAACAACATCCGAAACATCAGGATTCAGGTTGAGCATTACTCCCCATCCTTCCCCCGGACGGGCGCCTGTCTTTTCCTCGATATAATCCAAATTTTTTGACACCGGCACTATTTGGTCCGCTTTCTCTATAGGAAAACCAAGAGAAAATGCCAGATTTTGCTGAGGGTCTTCATCTACTGCAAGAACATTGTATTCATGTTGGGCAAAAAGATGTGAAAGGGCAGAGGTGAGGGTGGTTTTCCCTGCCCCACCCTTCCCTGTTATGACAACTCGAAAATCATGATTTTTTTCTAAACTCTTTTTTTTCAACTCATTTGCTACTTCAAATAATTGTTTACGCCTTTCTTCACTCGATGCACTCATATACCAAGGTCCTTTCTCTTTGAATCGATATGTTTCTCGATAAGATCTGCCGCAGCCACAGGATCCGGTTCTACAGCATAGGTAGCACCAACAACATCATTTAGACCCGAAGTAAGTAGATCGATTACATTCTTGCTGCCGAAGATTTTCGGGGGTAACCCCAGAACAGTATACACACCGGAAGCTACAAAGTAGGACGCAATCGAGACGGCCTTCTGTGAATACCATTCAGGTGCAGCTCCGGCAAGAGGTAACTGATCAATTCCAACATTCAAAGCTTTCGCCAGTTCGGCGGCAAGCACGAGGATACGGGAACAATCAACACAGGAACCCATGTGCAGAACTGGAGGAATTCCCAGAGCATGACATACACTCTTCAGTCCATCACCAGCGAGATCAGCCGCTTCTGGGAGGAGGAGTCCAGCTTTGCCAGATGCAATAGCGGCACAACCAGTTTCGACAACCAAAATGTTCCGCTTGATAAGTTCCTTGCCAAGCGTAACATGTCCATAATCTTGTTTTATCTTTGGGTTATTACATCCGACCATCCCAACAGCCCCTTTGATACTTCCGTTGGCAATAGCATCGATGAGAGGCTGGAAGGTACCACCAAGTGCCTTTTTAATCGCCTCAACTGAGAACCCTGCCATCATCTTTACAGGCTTGGCTGGAATTTTTACTCGGTCAGGATTCCGTTGTTCATAGGTCTCAATCGCCAGTTTTACTATGTTCTTTGCTGTATCATAGGCTGTCTCAGGATGGAACTCCATATGAACGGCCCCGGGAACCTTCGATTTTTCGCTAGTTGAAACGATTTTAGTGTGGAAACAACTTGCTACCTGGGTGATAGAAGGGAAGATACATTGATAATCAATTATCATCACGTCTACAGCGCCAGTAGCGAGGGCCAGTTCTTGATTGAGTAAATTCCCAGCAATAGGAATACCTCGACGCATCAAAAGCTCATTTCCCGTGCAGCACATTCCAACGAGGTTAATCCCTTTGGCTCCTTTTTGTTTCGCTAGATCTACCATCTCTTGTTCCTTGACGGCTTTTACAACCATCTCTGATAGAACTGGATTGTGTCCGTGAAGAACTATATTAACCATATCTTCTTTGAGAGTCCCTAGGTTAACCCAAGATTCCTTGATCTCAGGTGTGCCAAAAAGGATATCCGATACTTCCGTGGCCATCATTGAGCCACCCCAGCCATCGGAGAGTGATGCTCGAAGCCCATGAAGCAGAATATTTGCATAATCTGCACCTACACCCATGTGAATTCGGTGCATTGCCTCAACAATTTCCCGATCTACGCTTCTTGGAAGGATCCCAGCTTTGGCCCATTTATCTTTCGTGGGCTCCGGTGCCCGCTTACTTAGATCAATACTGTTTTTAATTGTTCCATATTCTTCAAGAAAGCTCAGAGCAATATCCTTGGCAATATCAGTGTCGTTTCTCCCCTCTGTAGTAATACCAATCTCTTTTGCAACGGTGTAGAGCTTTTCTTTGTCGAGAATTTCATATCCCTGACTCTTACCTTCTGCGGTCATCAGAAGAGTTTCTACAACCTCACGTCCATGATCCGAGTGGGCTGCAGCCCCAGTTACTAAGTCATCTAATAGGTTTCTAGCGACAATAAGATCTGCATCAGCACCACAGACCCCACGTTTGGGACCATCCTTTTCAAACGGATCAATACGACAGGGACCCATTGAACAACGGTTACAGCAAAGCCCAAGTTGACCAAAACCGCACTGGGGCTGTTGCTTTTCCAACCGATCCCAAGCCGTTTCAATACCCTCTTCCAATGTTCGTTCAAGGAGAGGTTTTGCACTTTCGTCTATTGTGCGCTCCTCTACCTTTAGTTTAATTAATGACTTATCCATCGTTTGCTCGCCCCCTTAATTTTTTTCATTCACATTTATCTTATTTTGTGACGAAGGAAGAGGCCCAAGCTGGGCAACCTTCCGCTGCAACGCCCTGAAAGCTTTGATATTCTCAGGCATTTCCTCTTCTTTATATCCCTGAATTTCCCGCGTTAAGTTAAGAGAAATGCCCCTCTGTTTTTCAGCGATAATTTCATTGTACTCGCCAAATACCAGTGCATTCGTAACACAAGCTTCTACACAAGCAGGCTCTTTACCATTTTCAAGTCGAGAAATACAACTATCACATTTGTAGGCAACCTCATTTGGTAGATTGGGTCGTACCTGGTACTGAATAGCTCCGTAAGGGCAGACCATAGCACACATACCACAGGATATGCACCGTTCTTCCTGAACCTGAACTGTATCAGTTTTAACATCACGGAAAATAGCATTGACCGGACAGACCTCCATACACGGTGCTGGATCACAATGCTGACACTTGTTGGGAAAGGTCATTAAATCGACTCCAAGTTTGACGCTTATTCTTGGTTGTGGGCGCGGAACTTCGAAATACATGGAGAAAAGCTCTTTCCCTGAAGAATGCTCAATGGCACACGCCACCTCACAATGCCGGCAACCGATACACTTTTCTAGATCGATGAATACATTCTTCATACACTCCTCCCCTCCTTCTTTAAAATTTTGTTGTTACTCTCTTTGAAATTACTAGCAAATGGTAATAGTCTTATTCTGTAAAAATTCGTAATACTAAAAGACCTTAAATTTAAAAAGTATAAATATATTATAACATACTTTGTTTGTTTTTTATAACAAAAAATTAGTTTACTTTTACGAAGTATGGGTATAAAAAATGAATTGTAAATTAAGGTGAAAAATACACCGCTAAAAATTAGAATGATAAAATAATGGAAAGACTTAATTCAACCTCAGCTTAATTACCTAACATTTTCCTAAACAAAAAACAGCTGATTTGAGAAATTCAACGGAAGTTCTCTCTAATTCATCGGAGAGATGAAAGCTAACTTGTCGCTCATACTATATATAACCCTTTTCGAAAGATATAAAGCCTAAGAAGTTCAGTTTTTAGTGGGTTGGAAAGCTTTACAAGTTTTGAAGTATCTACTCTTATCTTGTATATTTTTAACAATATACTTTCTGCCTTCGTATATAACTATATCCTTCCCTTACGTTCCATTCCTCATCTGTCAACCACCTGGTATTTTTATCTTATAGCAGGTCGATAGACTTTTTTGATGTTAATTTCTTTTTTTATTATTAGGTCAAATATGCGAATATAATTTCATATAAAGTTTAACTAAATTATTTATTCACTGTTAACTTTGTATAATAATTAATTCTAAACTCCTCAGTTTATTTAATAAAGATGATAAACTATTTACTACTGTCAATCAAAAGTTGATCAGTTATCAAAAATTAATTCAAGGAGCTTACCATCCATATCCTACGGCAAAACCGAACCCAGGATATGTGATTGGTTGTATTGGCCCACCAAAAATCGCATTTACACCAGCAGAGATGTCGACCACAAATCCTCCGATACTTATCCACTGGTAACCTGCAACACCACCTACGAGGAGAAAACGCACGGAACCCTTTGTGTCGTAGATATCTTCCATCGCTGAGCCATATAGCACACTAACGCTTGGGGCAATGTAGAAACCACTTGGTGCAGTCTGATGTAGGTAGTTGCGATATGCCACACCACCGCCGAAAGTGCTGACTTGTGCAATAATGATATTTAAGGACTGTACAAGAGCGCTGACCTGGATCGAACCGCTTGAGGAAAGTGGCCTTTCGTATGAAACGTTGTAGAAACCAAATAATGATCCAAGTGGGTTGGTGGTCAGGGTCTGTGTAATTTGTTCTTCAGGAGCCTCAGTCATTGAATCTTGTGAAAATAGTGAAAGCATGCCTACCAACAATATCAAAGTTAAAATTAAACCCTTTTTCATTTTGTTCCCCCCTCGTGATTGTTTATACAACAAAAAAAAACAGCACTAAAAATTTGTTTTTGATTTGGTTATTATTTTTTTGTAAAGATATACCCTAATACTACAATAGTATGCGGATGATTAGCTAAGGTAAGCTAAAGAAAGCAAGTTATTTGGTTCTATCACGAAAATAGTGGGTAATTAAGCTGGAGTTAAATTAAGTTTACCAAGGGCAATAAAGATAGTGAT
>NZ_JBSVZD010000019.1:0-38881 GCF_054051725.1 Petrotoga sp. DB-2
AGTATGGGCATTGTCAGTTACGCTAATTTTTAACAATTTTTTTGATTTTTACCTCTTGACATATCACCGATTAGCTTATAATAAACTCTCTATCTTGAATTAAATGTAGTGGAACAGTACCAGGACCAGCGAAAACACCTATTACAATAATTGTACCATGTTTTCTAACTAAGTTAAAAGCTGTATCAATTGACGATTGTATCCCTACAGCTTCAAAAACAACATCAAAATCTTTATAGGCATTAGTTTCTTGAGGGCTCAATGCATCTGAAACGAAGTTGAATTCTTTTGCTTTTTGCACCTTCCAAGAATTAACATCAAAACCTATTACCTCTTTTGCACCATAGACCTTAGCAACTGCAGCCGTAAGAATTCCAATTGTTCCCAAACCAACTACGGCTACTCTTTTTCCAGCTAGACACGATAGCTTTGCGGCATGAACAGCTGTTGACAATGGTTCAGTTAATGTGAAGGCTTCAACTTCATCGTTTTTAGGATTAATTGGGAAAATCGCTTCGTTTGGTATTATAACTTTTTCTGCTAATAAACCCTCTTCTTGAAATCCTCTAACTTTTAAGTTCTCACATATATGAGGCATTCCATGTTTACAATAGTAACATTCATTATCCCAAATGGAGGGCCTAATAGCAACATATTGGCCTTTTTTAAATATATCAGACTTTTCAATGATTCCAATAACTTCATGCCCAGTCGAAACTGGAAATTCTACAAAAGGATGTTTCCCTTTGAAAACGTGAACATCTGAGCCACAGATTCCGCAATATAAGATTTTTAAAAGGCTTTCGTCATTTTTTGGATCACGATCTAGTGAATATTCTTTTATAACAATTTTATTAGGCTCAAGGATTACCCCTCTTTTTAACATTTTAACACCTCTCCTCTTTCATAATTTTTATTGTCTATAGAAATTCTAAAACACGTACTTTAACTACCTTTTATACATTTTATACATTCAATATTAAAGGTTTACCTTCTTTATATTATAATTTATTTGATACCACGTTTTTATCATTTACCATACAAAGCTCATTGTCGAGTAGAGCAGTTGCGTAGTGGCCTTAGATTCTCCTTGGCTGTATCCACCGTTTCCAGTTTCGTGCCCGTTTAGGTTTACCTTAACCCTATTTCCACTGCCCCCTCACAGAACCGTACGTGCGGATTTCCCGCATACGGCTCTTCAGTAGCGCATCACTGTCTTTAGGACAGAGTGTAAGTTAAGTGATATATCTTTGGTACAGGCAAAGGATTAAAGTGGAGAAACTGCTGAAATTGTTCCCAGTTGTAACTCCTCTTCTGACTGCGTCTGTTTATCCACTTAAAAGCCAATCTTACGGTTTGTTTGTGGAACGCCCATATCTTTCGCATGTTTCCGCTTATCCCATAGTAGCGAAAATGTCCTATTAACTTCAGTTTTAACACTTTCCACCATTCTTTCAACTCTACTTGATTACGGACATCCTTTAACCACTGGTTCATTTCCTTTATTCCCTGTCTAAACTTTGCCTTTGAAGTCTTCCGTCCTAACTTAAAATAGCCTTTTCTTGTCTTTGTACAGTAATGGGTAAAGCCAAGAAAATCAAAGGTTGCTAACCTCTTACCTTTCTTTCGTGCCCAGTAGTATGGATAACGACCAAAGCAAATTATTCGGCTTTTCTCTTTCGATATTCTCAGCCCAACTTTGTTTAGCCGTTCCCTCAACTCTTTTCCAAATGCTCTTGCATCGTCAACCCTTTGAAAGCAGGCAACAAAGTCATCAGCATACCGGATAAGCTGAGAAAACCCTTTACTCTGTCTTTTTACTACCTTCTCAAACCAGAGGTCTAAACTGAAGTGAAGATAAATATTAGCCAGAAGGGGGCTTAACACCCCACCTTGCGGCGTGCCCTTATCTATTTGGTAATATTTGCCTTCTTCCATTACCCCTGCCTTTAAGAAGCGTCCTATCAACCTTAAAATGCTTGAGTCAGCTATCCGCAGCCGCAGAAACTTCATCAACCATTTGTGGTTTACGTTATCGAAGAATTTCTCGATGTCCATATCTACTATATAGTTGACAGGCTTAGTCATTACCGCCTTGTCCAGAATATCCAGAGCTTGATGGCAGCTTCTTTTAGGACGAAAACCATAAGATACATCAAGAAAGTCAACCTCAAAGATTGCCTCAAGGATTTTCTTCAACGCCATCTGGACTAACTTATCTTCCACTGTGGGGATGCCCAGCGGTCTTTTTCCTCCCCTGGACTTTGGGATATAAACCCTCCTTACAGGCTGAGGTTTATAACGTTTTGCCCTTAACTTCTCCACTAACTCCTTCAGGTTCTTCTCTAAGGTGACTTCATACTCCTTAACTGTTACCCCATCTACTCCAGGAGCTTTATCTTTCTTAAGCTCCTTGAAGCACTCTTTGAGAAAGTCCACGGTGAGCAGATGAGCTAATGAGGTAAATCTCATCTGTGGATTTTCCCGAGCTAAAGCAGTTAGGGACGAAAGTTTTGTTGACTTCCTTTGTCCGCCTCTGTGTGCGGAGGAAGTGTCCCTTTCGTCCCAAGGCACTGCTGCCAACGCCTTCCCTCCACCCTCATTACAGGGCTTCTTCGGTACTATGCATTGGTCCGACTCCCACAACGTCATCTGGACAACCTTGCCGTCTATAGGCTTGGCAGTCCATACCCTTTCACCAGGAACGTTGCGGGTCTCCCGAGTTCCCAGCTTGTCCTTTTGATACCGTGCCACGGTCTCAGACCCCGTCGGGGTCTTACTGTCTCGCTTATCGCCAGTAAGACTGCTGTCTTCCGCCCCATACACAGCGTCGACCTCCGACATAATGAGTATTTCGGGGCTCAATACCTTCACTTGCGTTGTAGCCCGGTACCTTGTTCCCTCTGGCTTCATAGGTTCGTTACCTCCCACTATGCAGAGTTCCCTACTGAGGTGGTTGCTAGCCTTTCCTCAGACCAGACTTTCACTGGTTGGACACGCTGAATTTTGCTCGGCACACATATGGTAATTCTTCTCAACTGTATTTCGATTTCGTCTACTAAACATACTGAATTTAAATTGAAATAGTCACACAGTTTAGTAGAACCAAGAGTTTTCAAATAATGTTTTGAGAAATACATATTTAGAAGTTTCTTGATTTTTATCAGTCCGGCAATTACAAATCATTTTGTAATAACTTTAACCTTAGAGGAAGGAATACACAAAAAATATTACAGTGCATACAATACTGTTCAAAAAAGCAGAACCACTTCTTCCAAAAGATAGATAAATTTGTGAACGGTTTAAAACGGGATATGCAAGCGGTTAGAAATTTTATACATCGAAAGATTAGCAGATGGTTCTGTGAATAAATTGAAAGTTATTAAGAGGATAATGTATGGAAGAAATAGATTTGAGATACTGAGATAAGAAGTTCTTTTTCTTGAGAATAATTGATAGGATTCAACACTCAGGGGGAAGAAGCACTTTTCGTTTAGTAAGTGTACATTGTTTCTTTGGTTATCAAAGGTTTCTTTAGTTGTTCTTGAATTTCTTCTTCATTCATCCTTGAATGTCGACCTCCCCTTTCGTTTTTCCTTCCATTGCGCACACAGCAGCACCAAAACTTGTAGTTTCTTCCAGTTTACTTAGGTAAAAATTTTTATTAAAGACTTTTTTTATGATGTTTATAAAATATTTGTTTTTCTGTAATCCATTTCCCACCCCTATCATATCTTCATTATCGATATACATTTCTCTATAATATTTGTAGAGTTCTTCCACTATTCCATATGCAGCTGCTGTCACTAGGTTCTGAATTGTAAAGTTGTTTAAACTTATATTATTAATAGCTCCTCTCAAATTAGGATTATAACGTGTACCGTTTAATGTAGTGCGAAATTTTAGAGGAGAAACTGGTAATATGGAATTTTGGATAAATTCGTAAATGTGATTGTCTTCAACGTTTTCCTTACAAGCCAAGCTTATAAAGCTTTTTATAAAATCTTTAATAGTGTCAATAGTCTTACCAGCGGATAAACTAGCTCCAACTAATAAATAATAATTATTTAAAAAAGGTCGATAATCTATGTATTTTGAAATCCTTTTTATTTCCTTAACTACAGCAGATATTTGCCCACTTGTTCCTATGCTTATAACCATCGAATTTATTTTATTGTAAGAAGTTTCAAGTTTCTTTTCAAAAATTGCGCCTAAAACTGACGCTTGATTGTCACCCATCCCTAAAAAAATCGGGGTACCAGTTAATTGAGGGATGTACTTTCCAACATTCCCAACAAAAGTTCCAGGTTCAGCAATTTTGGGAAGGTGAATTTCGCTGTATCCCAATGCATTGATTAGTTTCCAATTCCAATCTTTGTTTTCTAATGCGTAAAATCCACTGCTATGCGCTATAGTAGGATCTATAGGTATTGAATCGTATGTAGTATCTCCAGTGAGCTTTTTTACAATGAAATCTGGAGCAAAATGGAGAGAAAACCCCGAAGTACGTAGAAATTTTTGTAAAGGGAGTAAAGTTGTGACAGCATACCCTGGGCTTAGAAAGTATTGAAATTTTGAAAATAGCGATTTATAATTTTTATTAATATAATCTACATATGTAATTCCATTTTCATTTTTCTCTAAAGCTCTTTGATCTTGCCAAGTAATTATATTTGTTATTGGGGTGTTATCTTTCACAAGAAAAAAACTATGCATATTTCCGGTGACCGAAATAGCTTTGGTTCCTTTTAAATCAAAAACTTTAGTTAGATATTTTATAAAAGAATCAAAATCACTTTCTAATTTTTTTATGTCAAATTCACTTTTTAAACCATCGAAAATTAAACTTGTATTTTGTTTATTTGCGAAGGCAATTTCTTTACTTTTACTGTCGTATAAGCATGCACTGTAAGAAGTTGTCCCAAAATCTATCCCCAACACTTTCATTTTTTACACCTTCTAAGTAATTCCCATTACAAAAATTATTTTTTTCATTTTAATCACACTTTAAAGGGTTTTATTTCGTATGGTGTTATATTGAATACGATTTTATGATTTTTAAAAGGTAATTTTAGTTTCCTCTCCTTGAATTAAATTACATTCAACGGCTGGCGATCAATTTTTCAATGGAAGCCAGTCAAGAACTTTTTCAATATAAGTATCCCAAAATTTCCAGATTCTGGTTGATCCAGATAAAAAGAATTATTCCCAGAAGGCATCACAACAGCCAGGTTCCTTCCCTCAGCTAATCTTTGAATGCTTGTTTCTGACACCCAGCTAGTATAATTACCAAATCCACCATAAAGAAGATATAGTGTTTTAAAAGGATTATTGCCACTATCTGCGATTTAAGATGTAATTGAAAAATTTAATTTATCAACTGGTAGAACCACTATATTAAATTGTACCATTTTTGCCACCTTTCATTTCCTCCTGTACAATTTTTTTAGAAAGCGAAAAGTAAAATTTTTATTTGTTTTGAGTAAATTTTTAGTTAAATTAAATTGGACGGTTTTAATCCTATATTTCTAAAACCCATAAAAGAAAGAATTAGAAGGCCCTTCAATGAAATTTTTTTCAAATCTTGCAAAAAAGGAGATTTTAGAGTATAATCGCTAATAATTTACGCTAATCTTAAATAGTTACCAATAATTAGGAAAAATGAAATTTTTTTCATTTTCTTTCAACCCTGAAAATATTTTCGTAATATTTTTGAGTTCAAGGAGTTAGACGTCTTGAAAAAAGATCAGAATTTAAAAAAATGTTGTTATTTAGGACCTAAAGGGACTTTTAGTGAAATTGCAACGGTGAAATATTTTAGTGAAAATGTTTCATTGATTCCATTACAATCTATTTCAGATGTTTTTGAAATGGTTCAAAGTAAAGAAGTAGATTTTGGAGTTGTCCCAATTGAAAATTCCGTGGAAGGCTCAGTTAATATTACAATGGATCTTTTATTCGAGAAATCAGATATTCAGGTAGTGGGAGAGTGTGTTGTTCCAATTAAGCATTTTCTTCTATCTTATGAAAGTTTAGACTTGGCAGAGATTAAAAAGCTTTTTTCGCATCAACAAGCAATTGGACAATGTGGTAAGTTTATAAAAAATAGATTGAATAATCCTGAAGTTATATTTACCGCAAGTACCGCAAATGCTTGCGAAATGATAAAAGATGTGCCAAAAAGTGCCGCTATAGGTTCAGAAAATATTGTTAATATCTATAATTTAAAAGTTTTGGCTAAAGATATTCAAGACTCAAAAAGTAACTCAACCCGTTTTTTTGTGATTGCACATTCAGATAACTTTACAAAGTTTGAAGATCCAGAACAAAATTACAAAACCTCGATAATATGTTCTCCAAAACACAACAAACCTGGGGTTCTGTACAATATGTTAAAAACCTTCAAAGAAAAGAACATAAATCTAACAAGGATCGAATCTAGACCAACCAAAAAGCAATTAGGTGAATATTCTTTTTATATAGATTTTGAAGGTTATAAAGAAGATAAAGATGTAATAACAGCATTAGATAAATTAGAAAAAATGAGTTCTTTCTTTAAAATTCTTGGATGTTATCCAAAGTGGAAAGAACGGGAATGAATTCTACCGGGGATTTTTTCAACATTTTTAAACTTTATGGAAAGGGAGGATTATATGAGCGATAATAAACAAAGAAGCGACGAAATTAAAAAAGGAGTATCAAAAGCTCCACATCGTTCTTTGCTTTATGCCTTAGGGTTGACAAAAGAAGAGATCGATAAACCTATAATAGGTATAGCTAACTCTGCGAACGATATAATACCAGGACATAAACATTTGAATGAAATATGTGAGAGTGTAAAAAATGGCGTATACGCAGCTGGAGGTTTACCTTTAGCTTTTTCAACGATAGGAATCTGTGATGGTATCGCTATGGGACACAGCGGTATGAACTATTCATTACCGAGTAGAGAGTTGATTGCCGATTCTATAGAATCTGTAGCTAGAGCCTACAAATTCGATGGATTGGTCCTTATTCCCAACTGCGATAAGATCGTTCCAGGGATGCTAATGGCCGCTTTGAGGTTAAATATTCCCGCGATAGTTGTAAGTGGAGGTCCAATGCTTGCGGGGAATTACAGAGGAAGAAAAATCGATTTACATGATATGTTTGAAGCTGTTGGTGCGAGAGTTGCCAATAAGATTTCTGATGAAGAGTTAAGTGAAATGGAAATGACTGCCTGTCCTGGGTATGGGTCTTGTGCTGGGATGTTTACTGCCAATTCAATGAATTGCCTAACAGAGGTTTTAGGACTTGCACTGCCGGGAAATGGGACGATTCCGGCAGTTTTTTCTAGTAGGAGGGCTTTGGCAACAAAAAGTGGAGAAAAAATAATGGAGTTAGTAGCTAAAGACATTAAACCGTTGGATATATTCACCGAAAAAACTGTAGAAAACGCCTTTACTCTAGACATGGCTTTAGGTTGTTCTACCAACACCGCTTTACATTTGCCCGCAATCGTTCACGAAGCCGGAATCGATTTTGACATAGATATTATTAATAAAATTAGTTCCAAAACCCCACACCTATGTAGTTTAACTCCCGCAGGAATTCATCACATTGAAGATTTATATTACGCTGGTGGTATTCCTGCTGTATTAAAAGAATTGTCAAAAAAGAATTTGCTCCATTTGGACTGCTTGACCGTAACAGGGGAAACCTTAGGTGAAAATCTCAAAACAGTTGGTTATGTCAACCATGAAGTGATAAGGCCGATAGATAAACCGTACCATAAAGATGGAGGACTAGCGGTGTTAAAAGGTAATATAGCTCCCAACGGGGCAATTGTTAAACAGATAGCTGTATCGGATGAGATGTTGGTACATGAAGGACCTGCAAAGGTCTTCAACAAAGAAGAAGAAGCCATCAAAGCTATTTATGGGGGAAAAATTAAAGAAGGAGATGTAGTAGTTATCCTATACGAAGGTCCGAAGGGAGGACCAGGTATGAGAGAGATGTTAGCACCTACTTCTGCATTAGCTGGTATGGGATTGGATAAGAAGGTTGCCCTGATCACCGATGGTAGATTCTCAGGAGCAACACGCGGCTCTGCCATAGGTCATGTATCTCCCGAAGCTGCGGCAGGAGGTCCAATAGGGGTCGTAAGGGATGGGGATATGGTATCGATAAACATACCAGAAAAGACTCTAAATTTAAAAATATCAGAAGAAGAATTACAAGCAAGATTAAATACTTTTAAACCGATACTTCCAAAAACAAATGGGTATTTAGATAGGTACAGTAGATTTGTACAATCAGCGGATAAAGGGGCGTTTTTAGAATAAAAAAATTAGAGAGGTGATTTTATGCCGATTCATTCCGGGGCAAGAATATTCGTTGAATCTCTTTTGAGGGAAAAGGTTGAGGTCGTATTTGGATATCCAGGAGGGAAGGTTATCCCACTTTATGATGAACTCTACGACGCTCCTATAAAACATATATTAGTACGTCATGAACAAGGCGCTGCGCATGCTGCAGATGGTTATGCAAGGAGTACGGGGAAAGTTGGAGTGTGTATAGCTACTTCTGGGCCTGGAGCTACTAACCTAGTTACCGGACTAGCTACTGCGTACATGGATTCCGTACCAGTTGTAGCTTTTACAGGTCAAGCTCCGACGAGTCTAATAGGTACAGACTCATTCCAAGAAATAGACATAAGAGGAATAACCTTGCCTGTAACCAAGCACAATTACATGGTAACAAATGTAAAGGATTTAGCTAAAACTATAAAAGAAGCTTTTTACATAGCCAGAACTGGTAGACCAGGTCCAGTATTGGTAGATTTACCAGTGGATGTTCTTAAATCTCACGCTGATTTCATGTATCCTCAAAGCGTTAATCTCCCAGGATATCAGCCAACATACGAAGGTAACTACATGCAAATAAAATTGGCTGCCGAGGCGATTAATACATCCCAGAGGCCAGTTATCTTTGCCGGTGGAGGAGTTATAAATTCTAATGCTTCAGAAGAACTGACAAATATGGCAATAAAGGGAAGGATACCAGTAGTTACATCTCTTATGGGTCTTGGGGCTTTTCCAGAAGATCATGAGCTTTCTCTAAAGATGCTAGGAATGCACGGTACAATGTATGCCAACTACGCTATATCTGAAGCAGATTTGATAATAGGAATTGGAGTACGCTTTGATGACAGGGTAACGGGGAAGTTGGAAACGTTTGCTCCATATGCAAAGATCATTCATATAGATATCGATCCAGCTGAAGTAAATAAAAATGTCAAAGTTGATATTCCCATTGTTGGTAACGCAAAAAACGTTTTAGATAAATTAATTCCGTTGATAAAGGCGATCGAAAGAAAAGAATGGCTAGAAAAAATAAAAGAATGGAAAAGACGATTTCCGCTTAACTACGAATACGATGATAACAATATTAAGCCACAATACTTGATTGAAAAATTGGATGAGTTAACCGATGAAAATACTTTAATAGTAACAGAAGTTGGCCAAAATCAAATGTGGGCAGCCCAATACTTTCATTTTTCGAAACCTAGGTCATTCATAACCTCAGGAGGCCTTGGAACTATGGGATATGGTTTACCAGCCAGTATGGGTGTTCAGGTAGGAAATCCCAATAAAACGGTTATCAACATATCTGGTGACGGAAGTTTTCAAATGAATCTCCAGGAGTTAGCTACAATAAGTTCCAACAGGCTCCCAGTAAAAATAATCATTTTAAACAATGGAACCTTAGGGATGGTAAGACAGTGGCAAGAGTTATTTTTTGATGAAAGATATTCCGGCACTATACTTGAAAATCCTGATTTCGTTAAATTGGCTCAGGCTTATGGAATAAAATCGTTAAGAATCGATCAAACAAACGATGTAGAGATGGCTTTGAAAGAGGTTCTAAATTATGATGGCCCAGTTTTACTGGACGTCATTATTCCTCAAGATGAGAACGTATTCCCAATGGTTCCAGAAGGGGCATCGATCAATGAGATGTTGGAACTAAAAAAGAAAAAGAGAGAAAAGGAAAAACAGGGGGAGGTTGCATGAGACACATCTTATCAGTAACGGTGAATAATCAACCTGCAGTTTTGGCAAGGATATCTGGTCTATTCAGTAGGAGAAATTTTAACATACTGAGTTTAAATGTAGGTGAAACTGAATTACCGGAGTATTCGCGAATGACGATAGTTGTCGAAGCAAATACAGATACATTAGAACAAGTAAAAAAACAACTTTACAAACTTATAGATGTTATAAAGATCACTGAGTTGAATCAAAGCAATATGATAGAGAGGGATATGGCGATAATTAAGGTAAATTGTGGAAAAAATCAAAGAAGCCAAGTTATTCAGGTGGTCGACGTTTTTAGGGGTAAGGTTGTCGATTTTTCCCTTGACACAATAACAGTTGAAATTACGGGGGATGAAAATAAAATAAATGCCTTTATCGAAATAATGAAGGATTTTGGCATTAAAGAAGTTGTGAGAACAGGGATTGTAGCTATAGATAGAGAAATGAACAATAACGTTTTGACAAATTCATAAAAATTAAGGAGTGATAGTGTATGGTGGAAACATTCTATGAAAAGGATGCAGACTTAGGTTTATTGAAGGGAAAAACTATTGCGGTTTTGGGTTATGGAAGTCAGGGTCATGCTCAGGCACAAAATCTTAAAGATAGCGGATTAAAAGTAATTATAGGTTTGAAGAAAGATAGTAAAAGCAAAGAAACTGCCCAAAAAGATGGTTTTGAAGTATACGAAACATCTGAAGCAGTTAAAAAAGGAGATATTATTCAAGTATTGATCCCTGATGAAGTTCAGAGTGAGGTATACAAAAAAGACATAGAACCCAACTTAGACGAGGGTAATGCACTTGGGTTTTCTCATGGTTTTAATATCCATTTTGGACAAATTGTGCCTCCAAAAAACATTGATGTATTCATGGTTGCTCCTAAAAGTCCTGGTCATTTAGTCAGAAGAATGTATTTAGAAGGCAAAGGGGTTCCAGGATTATTAGCTGTTCACCAAGATTTTTCAGGAAAAGCAAAAGAGTTGGGTTTATCTTACGCCAAAGGAATAGGTTGTACACGAGCAGGTGTCATCAAAACAACTTTCAAAGAGGAAACAGAAACGGATCTATTTGGAGAACAAGCGGTCTTATGTGGTGGAACTACATCTCTTATCAAGGCAGGTTTTGAAACACTCGTTGAAGCGGGATATCAACCAGAAATAGCCTATTTTGAATGTTTGAATGAACTTAAATTAATCGTTGATCTCTTGTATGAAGGTGGATTAAAAAAGATGAGATACTCTATAAGTGACACTGCACAATATGGAGACCTTGCCATTGGGCCCAAAATTATCGATAATAGGGTTAAAGAAACTATGAAAGAGGTACTTGCAAACATACAGAATGGGAATTTTGCAAAGGACTGGATATTAGAAAACAAAGCCAATAGGCCTGTTTTCAACGCTTTAACTGAAAAAGATAATAATTCTTTGTTGGAACAAGTAGGAGCGAAGTTGAGAGCGATGATGCCTTGGATAGAAAGCTAAAAAATATAGGCAAGTGGGAGAGTGATCAAATTTGAGAAAAATAAAAATTTTTGATACTACGTTGAGGGATGGCGAACAATCTCCAGGAGTAAGTTTGACAATGGAGGAGAAGTTGGCAATAGCCGAACAGCTTTCCTTGTTAAAAGTTGATGTAATAGAGGCTGGTTTTCCTATTTCTTCAAGTAGTGATTTTGAAAGTGTGAAAAACATCGCCCAAAAAATCAGAGATGTTGAGATCGCCGCTTTAGCAAGGGCGAACTACAAAGATATCGATTGTGCTTGGGAAGCACTTCAGGAAGCAGAACAACCAAGAATTCATGTGTTCATTGCCACTTCTCCTATTCACATGAAATATAAGCTGCAAATGAATGAAGAGCAAGTTATGGAAAGAGCAGTTGAGGCCGTGAAGTATGCAGCAAAGTATACTAATAACGTTGAATTTTCAGCAGAAGATGCTTCAAGAAGCGAGTTAGAGTTTTTGTACAAACTCTTTGAAAAAGTCATCGAAGCTGGTGCGTCGGTAATTAACGTGCCTGATACTGTGGGATATGCAATTCCTCAAGAATTTGGTGAATTTATTAAGAAGATAAAAGAAAACACAAGGAATATAGAAAAGATTGAATTAAGCGTACATTGCCACAACGATTTAGGGATGGCAACTGCTAACACACTTATTGCTCTGAAAGAGGGTGCCGATCAGGCGGAGGTTGCAGTCAACGGAATAGGAGAAAGGGCAGGAAACGCCGCCTTAGAAGAAGTTTTAATGGCATTAGTTACCAGGAAAGATTATTTTGAAGATTTAGTCGTAACGCAGGATACAACTAAGATTTTGAAATTAAGCAACATGGTTTCACAATTTACTGGAATGGTTATTCAACCTAATAAAGCAATAGTAGGTAAAAATGCCTTTGCACATGAATCTGGTATTCATCAAGATGGTGTTATCAAAGAAAGAACTACTTACGAAATAATGAAAGCAGAAAGTATAGGGTTGAATTCAAATAAACTAATATTAGGGAAACATTCGGGAAGACATGCCTTAAAGGAGTTCTTAATATCATCTGGTTACACCGTGGATGAACAAACCTTTGAAAAGTTATTCATTAAATTCAAAGATCTAGCCAGTAAAAAAAAGAATTTAAATCCGCTTGATGTTGAAGCATTGATAAACGACGAACTATATAAAACGGAGGATTATTTCAAACTCAAATATTTATCCGTTACTACTGGAAACACTACACTACCGACAGCGACTATAAAAATAGCAAGAGGAGAAGATTTGATAGAAAAAGCGGCTTGCAGTGGAGACGGACCAATAGATGCCATATTTAAAGCCATAAACGAAATCGCTGAAGAAGAAAATATCACTTTGATTTCGTATAAGATAGAAGGCGTTACAGAGGGGACCGACGCCTTAGGAGAAACAACCGTTAAACTCAAAATTGGAGAAGATGTATACGTTGGGCATTCTGTTGAAACAGATATTACCCAAGCAAGTACTTTGGCCTATCTAAATGCGTTGAATAAATACATGACTAAAAAACTCCAAACAGCAAAAAAATAAAATAATAAAGCGAGGAAGTAAAGAAATGACTATTGTAGAGAAGATTCTTGCGTCTCATTCAAATAAAAGTGAAGTTAAACCTGGAGAGATTGTTAATGCAAGAGTAGATTTAGTGCTTGGGAACGATGTAACAACTCCTGTTGCCATCAAAGAATTTAGAAAAATAGGTTTATCTAAAGTATTTGATAATGAAAGGGTTGCAATAGTTCCAGATCATTTTACCCCAAATAAAGATATAAAATCTGCGCAAAATGCTTTATTTATAAGAAATTTTGCAAAAGAGATGAATATTCTTAATTATTTTGAGATAGGTAAGATGGGAATAGAACACTGTCTAATACCTGAAAAAGGACTAGCCTTACCAGGTGAAATCGTTGTAGGAGCAGATTCACATACGTGTACCTATGGGGCACTTAACTGTTTAGGTACAGGTGTTGGAAGCACCGACATGGCTGCCGCAATGGCTACCGGTTACTTATGGTTTCGTGTCCCAGAAAGTATAAAGATTGTATACAAGGGGAAGTTAAACCCATGGGTCAGTGGGAAGGATCTGATACTTTACACGATAGGAGATATAGGAGTAGACGGAGCCCTGTATAAATCTATTGAGTTTACTGGAGAAACGATCAAAGATCTTTCTATGGATTCGAGAATGACTATGGCAAACATGGCGATAGAAGCAGGGGCAAAATGTGGATTATTTGAATACGATGAAAAAACCAAAGAGTACTTAAAAGAAAGGGCAGTAAGAGAATATACACCGGTAAGTAGCGATCCCGATGCTTCTTATGAAGAAGTTATCGAATATGATGTATCAAGTATTGAACCACAGGTGGCTTTCCCACATTTGCCAGAAAACACCAAACCTGTTAATGAAGCAAAGGGGATAAAAATAGATCAATCTGTAATTGGTTCTTGCACTAACGGAAGAATAGAAGATTTAAGAATTGCTGCTCACGTGCTTAAGGGACATAAAATCAACCCTGATGTAAGATGTATTATTTTTCCTGGCACCCAAGATATATACATGCAGGCACTAAAAGAAGGCTTAATTGAAATATTCATCGAAGCGGGAGCCGCCGTAAGTACACCAACGTGCGGACCTTGCCTTGGTGGCCATATGGGAGTTTTGGCAAAAGGTGAAAGAGCAATCTCTACAACTAACAGGAATTTTGTTGGAAGGATGGGGCATCCAGAAAGTGAAGTTTATTTATCCAATCCTGCGGTGGCGGCAGCTTCTGCTGTTAGTGGATACATTACCCATCCTGAGGAGGTTATAAGGTGAAATTCAGAGGGAGAGTTTTCAAATACGGTGACAACGTTGATACCGATGTTATTATACCAGCTAGATATCTAAACAACCCTGAACCAGAAATATTGGCACAACATTGTATGGAAGATATAGATAAAGATTTCGTAAAAAAAGTTAAAAAAGGAGACATTATAGTAGCCGGAAGGAACTTTGGTTCTGGAAGCTCTCGTGAGCATGCTCCATTATCGATTAAGGCGGCAGGTGTTTCTTGTGTCATAGCAGAAAGCTTTGCAAGGATTTTTTATCGAAACGCTATCAATATTGGATTACCTATACTTATTTCTAAAGAAGCTTCCCATAATATAGAAGATGGTTCGGAAATAGAGATAGATTTAGACAATGGAATCATCAAAGATCTAAAAAACAATGAAGAATACTATTCAGAGAAATATCCTAAATTTCTTCAAGAAATAATATCTTCCGGGGGATTGATAGAGAAGATCAAAAAGGAGGTCGCTCAATAGATGCCGTCGGTCGCTGTTCTACCAGGAGATGGAATTGGAAAGGAAGTAATCAATGAAGGTCTTAAAATCTTAAATTTTATGGGAGAAAAGTATAATTTGAATCTTAAATTTGAAGAGTTCGAGGTTGGAGCCGAACGCTATCTAAAATCTGGAGAATTAATTCCAGATTCTCTATTGAAACAATTAGAAACCTTCGATGCCATATATTTGGGTGCAGTGGGAGATCCAAGAGTACCATCAGGTATATTAGAACATGGAATACTATTAAAATTACGATTTCATTTTGATCAATACGTCAATTTAAGGCCAATAAAACTACTAAACGACAGGTTTTCTCCTTTGAAGAAGAAGGGCGTTAATGAGATCAATTTTACAGTAATAAGAGAAAACACAGAAGGACTCTATGCAGGTATTGGAGGAATTTTAAAAAAAGATACTCAAGACGAAGTAGCGATACAAGAGATGCTTTCAACTAGAAAAGGTGTAGAGCGTATCATCCGTTACGCATTCGAGTATGCAAAAAATCTCAAGGGGAAACTAACACTCTGTGATAAAAGTAACGTATTAACTTATTCTCACGGCTTATGGTTAAGGGTGTTTGAAGAGTTAAAGAAGGAATATCCAGAAGTTCAGACTGATCATTATTACGTGGATGCTATAACGATGAAAATGGTACGAAATCCCGAAATTTTTGATGTGATAGTAACCTGCAATATGTTTGGAGACATCATCACAGATTTGGGTGCAGAACTTCAGGGAGGCATGGGGTTAGCTGCCTCGGGAAATATTAATCCTAACAGTGTTTCTATGTTTGAACCCGTTCATGGTTCAGCTCCCGATATTGCTGGTAAAGGTGTTGCCAATCCTATAGCTGCTATTTTAGCTGCAGCTATGATGTTAGAATATTTCGGAAGAAAAGATTTAGCTGAAAAGATTGAAGATTCAATTAAGATCTCTATCCAAGAAAACTTACTTTCTCAAGACATGGGGGGAAATTTAAGCACCAGCGAAGTAGGAGACGAAATTGTCAAAATTCTAAAAAGAGGGTGAACCAAATTGAAAGAACCTAAATTGTTTGATACCACTTTAAGAGACGGAACCCAGGGCGAGAATGTTTCTCTAACTGTAGAAGATAAATTAAAGATAGCTAAAAAATTAGATGAGTACGGAATAGACTACATTGAAGGTGGTTGGCCAGGGTCCAATCCTAAAGATGAAGAGTTCTTTAAAAAAGTTCAACGTATGTCATTTAAAAATAGTGAAATAATTGCATTTAGCTCTACAAAAAGATACGGAATAAAAGCAGAAGATGATCAGAATATTTTAAAATTAGTTTCTTCTGGGGCAAAAATCGTTACTATATTTGCAAAAAGCTGGGACTTCCATGTATCTCAAGCCTTGGGCATTTCTCTTGATGACAACCTGAAACTCATAGAAGATACGATAACCTTCTTAAAAAGAAAAGGTATAGAAGTCTTTTTTGATGCTGAACACTTTTTTGATGGTTTTAACCATAATCAACAATATGCCCTTAAAACCTTGGAAGTTGCACAAAACTCCGGTGCTTCAATTGTTGTTTTATGTGACACAAATGGGGGGCAAACCCCTTCAAAGATAAAAGAGGCAATAGAAGTGGTAAAAGAAAGAATAAAAATACCTTTGGGCATTCATGCCCACAACGATTCCGGTCTAGCTGTAGCAAATTCTCTTACAGCCTTACAAGAAGGAGTTGAACAAATACAAGGAACGGTTGGAGGCTTAGGGGAAAGATGTGGTAATGCAGACCTTTGTATTATAATACCTAATTTGAAGTTTAAATACGGATTTAGATTACCGAAAATAAATGTAGAAAAAACAACTTCACTTTATAATTACGTATTTGAAGTTGCTAACTTAACTCCTGACAACAGGATCCCTTACGTGGGAAGAAGCGCATTCACACATAAAGGTGGCGTCCATGTTAGCGCCATTCTTAAAAATCCTCTCACTTACGAACACATATCTCCGGAATGGGTTGGAAACACTAGAAGGATATTAGTTTCTGAGTTATCAGGAAAAAGCAATTTGAAATCAAAGTTGGAAGAATTGGGCTTTGATATTACACAATTTTCTGAAGAACAGTTCAAAAAGTTAACATTGAAGATCAAGGAATATGAGCATGATGGATATCAATTTGAAGGTGCAGATGCTTCTTTGAAACTCTTAGTATTAAGAGAATTTTTTGACTACGCCCCAAATTTTCAAGTGGAGAATTTCAACATTCTTCATTACAATTTTGGTAAAGGCACGGGAACCGAAGCCGTTGTCAAATTAAAGATAAATGATGAAACTGTCCATGCTGTTGCTGAAGGCGACGGACCTGTGAATGCGTTAGATATGGCATTGCGAAAGGCTTTAGAAGACTTTTTCCCTTCCCTAAAAAACATGAAATTGATAGATTACAAAGTAAGGGTGCTGGACAGTGCTTCTGGAACCGCTGCAAAGGTGCGGGTCTTAATAGAAACTTCAGACACCGATAAAACTTGGACTACTGTGGGTGTTTCAACTAACATAATTCAAGCCAGTTGGAAAGCATTGTTAGACAGTGTAGAATATGGCTTGTTTGTAGATAATTTGATCCCTGTTAAAGAAAACTAACAAAACTTTCAGACACTTCAGAAATATAAGATTTTGATTTTAAAAGGATTGAAGGGCGGAGCCCTGTTTGCTGCAGTGTGCAAACCATGTTTTTTTGGACCTTTGTGCAAAATGGTTCTATATAATGCCTTAGAAACAATTTCCATATTCTCATTTGCTGGGCAAATGATGTTACGCGAATTTGAGGATCTTAAGGGGTTTACCCCTTAATGTTTGGCGAAGGAGCGCTAAATTAAGTTTTAAGATTTCTAAAGGCTATAAAAATTTCTCAGGAGGAGATAAAAAATGGAAAATATATACGCTAATCGTATGAAAAACGTTCCACGTTCTTTTATAAGAGAGATACTTAAAGTAGTTGATGACCCCGAAATAATTTCATTTGCAGGCGGTTTACCAAATCCTGATTTGTTTCCAGTAAACGAGATAAAAAATGCCGCTGTTTACCAGTTTGATAATCACGGTAAAGAGATACTTCAATACAGTTCCACAGAAGGCTATCCACCTTTAAGAGAATTCATCGCCAATAGGTACGTGGAAAAGAAAGATTTAAATATTACACAAGATGATGTCTTAATAACTCATGGTTCTCAACAAGCCCTTGACCTACTTGGAAAATTATTTTTGAATGAAGATGATTTCATTGCAATTGAAGAACCTGGATACTTGGGAGCCATACAAGCATTAGCAGTATACACAAAAAACTTTAAAATCGTAAAACTATCCCAAGAAGGGCTTGATTTAGAAGAATTAGAAGATGTTTTAGAAGAATTTTCACCAAAATTACTTTACACCGTCCCAAATTTTCAAAACCCTTCGGGAATTACTTATACAAATAAAAATAGAGAAAAGATAGCTGACTTGTTGAAAAAGCACAATATTTACCTTATAGAAGATGACCCATATGGAGAGTTAAGATTTGAAGGGAAAGATAGTGTTTCATTCAAAAAATTGATACCTGAACAAACGATACTTTTAGGATCATTCTCAAAAATTGTTGCCCCAGGATTTAGGCTGGGTTGGGTAGTTGCTCCTAAAGATATATTGGAAAATCTTGTAACCGCTAAGCAAGGAGCTGATCTCCATTCTAATTATGTAGGGCAAAGAATAATATACCAGTTCGTGAAAGAGAACGACCTAGAGAAACATATAATGAACATAAAAATGAGGTATGGTTCACAAAAAAATGCAATGATAGACAGTATTAAAAAATATTTCCCCAAAGATGTAGAATATACGAATCCACAAGGAGGAATGTTTCTTTGGGTAACTTTACCTAACAACATCTCGGCTCTTGAGTTGATTGACAAAGCTATTGAAAAAAAGGTTGCCTTCGTCCCCGGAGACCCTTTTTACATTGATAAGAAAAATGTAAATACCTTGAGATTAAATTATTCCTGTGCAAATGAAGAAAGTATTGAAGAGGGGATAAAAAGGTTAGCTTCTACAATACAAGAATTAGTCATTTAAATGTTCGTCAAACTTTTTAGGCAAAAAAACATCTCTTAATCCTATAAGGAAAATAATTATGCCAAATACAATGCCCAAATTTAAGTTTCTCAAAGCGGCAATGATGTAACCCAAGGAAAAACCATTCAACATCCAAGATAGAATAATTAATATTTTTTTGTTAAACGCTGTATAAAGAACAGCTAGAAAGGCAGAAAGGTTTATCAACAAATAAAAATAAGACGGATCAAAATTATTTAAATAACCAAAAAAAGAAAATAAAACCCCTACTAACAAAATAAAGTTACCTAATTTACTATACGTACTTTTTTTCCAGGAAATGTACAGTACAATACCTAAAATTATTAGTGAAAAAATCCAATACAACATATCAACCAGAAATAAACCAATCGTAGCGTTTATAAATACAGAAATTAAGGTAAAAGCCATTTTTCCACCTCTTTATTAAATAAACCTATTCTATTTTACTTGACTTAAGTAACCAAAAAATTACCCCTTTCTAAATAGTTAAGAAAGGGGTAATTTTTGTTATTTTGTCATCATGGATAAATGCCTCTTAACTTTGTAGCGTTTGCCACACGTTCGATAGCTCTCACATATGCAGCTGTTCGCATATCGACTTCATACTTATCCATTGTTTGAGCAACGTCACAAAAGGCATTCTTCATCTTTTTATGAAGGGCTTTTCTAATATCTTCAAGTTCCCAAAAATTCCACTGAAGCCCTTGTACCCATTCGAAGTACGAAACGGTCACGCCACCAGCATTTGCCAAGAAATCCGGTACTATGAAGACATTCTTGGACAACAAGATATCGTCCGCTTCTGGAGTTAATGGACCGTTGGCTCCTTCAACAATGAGTTTTGCTCTTATATCATCTGCATTATCTTCGTTAATGGCATTTTCCATAGCACAAGGGGCAAAAACATCAACATCTAATTTCAATAACTCTTCGTTGGTTATCTCTTTATAACCTTCTTCGTTAACATCCAATAACAAGGCTTTTCTATTTCTAGTTCTATCCATTAGTCTCCGAATCTCTTCTGCTGTGAAACCGGATTCTTTATAAAAACCACCACTATAATCAGATATTGCAACCAATCTATATTTAGTTTCTTCTGTGAGAGTCAAAGCCAAGTAAGAACCAACGTTACCGAACCCTTGAATGGCAACAGTTATCGCTTCATCTTTTTTATTTAGCTTACCCTTGTCTGTCAAATACTTTACAGCTTCCTCAATACATATATTTACTCCTCTTCCAGTGGCTTCTGTTCTTCCTTCAGAACCTCCAATCTCTAAAGGCTTCCCTGTAACTATGCCCTAAAGTAGTATGACCAATATTCATCGAATATGTATCCATATACCAAGACATTATTTGACCATTAGTGTTTACATCTGGGGCGGGGATATCTTTTTCTTCACCTATTATAATTTGAATTTCAGAGAAGAATCTTCGGGATAATTTCTCTAATTCTGAATCTGAAAGTTTAAATGGATCCACTGTAACTCCGCCTTTAGCCCCACCATAGGGGATGTCTACCACTGCGGACTTCCACGTCATCCAGAAGGCTAATGCCTTAACTTCATCTAATGTAACATCTGGATGGTACCTAATTCCACCTTTTGCTGGACCCCTGGAAACATTGTGTTGTACTCTGTAACCTGTAAAAACTTTGATTGATCCATCATCCATACGTACTGGAAAATTAACGGTAAGTTCTCTTTTTGGCTTGATTAATACTTCTCTTAAATTTCTATCCAATTCCATGATTCTAGCAGCTCTATCAAATTGTTTAACTGCGTTATCGTACAAACTTACCTTCTTTGTTTCTTCCATATTTGAAATCCCTCCTTTTTCTTATTGTTTCCTTCTAGGAAGTATAGAACTTCACTTCTGTCTTACATACATATTTTATCCCTTTTTTCTCAAAGTTTCAAATCCAAAGAGATCTGTTCTTAGACGATTAGAAACGATTATACTAATTTAGGAACGATTATCGAAGTTTTTGTCAACTATGAAAAAAATTTCAGGAAAAATTTTTCATAGAATCCCCTCGACAATTATGGTATAATAATATGAACAATTTATTATAGGAGAGAGTCAAATTGACAGAAGAAAAATTCGTTGAAGATCTTAAAAAAAATGATCCTGATGCGTTTAAAAAATTATACGAAGAGTATGCACCAAAAATTTACGGAGTTTTAAAAAATTACGTTAACCATGATGAAATAGAAGATGCACTTCAAGAAGTGTTTATAAGAATTATTAAAGGGATAAATGGATTTAAAGGCCGTTCCAAGTTGTCTACTTGGATTTATAGAATAGCTGTCAACGTTGGTAAAAATTATTCTCGAAAATATCAAAGAAGTAAAGAAACTTCTGTGGATTTTGAAGATGAAACAGACCAAAATCATAATATCCAAGCAATTTCCGATACCAACGTAAAAAATGAAGTCTTAGAAGAACTCGATTACCAAATGATTTTGAATATAATGGAAAAACTTGACGATGAAGAAAGGCTATTGATTAAATTAAGAGATATCGATGGACTGAGTTACAATGAAATTTCCGATATAATGGAAATCCCTTTGGGAACGGTGAAAAGTAAGCTACATTATGCTAGGAAAAAATTGAGACAATTGATAGAGGAGGCTAAGTTCATATGAACGAAAAAGAAGAAGAATTGTTGAACGAATTTTTTGAGGGAAAAATCAAAGAAGATGAGTTGAATGAAAACTGCAAGAAAATAATCGATATATATAAGAACATTATAAAAACATACTTTTCCTGCGAAAATTCTGTTATCAACAATGTTAAAAGTAAACTTAATTTTAGATAACTAATAATGAAAGGGCTGAAGAAATGATCAGAGTGAAAGTTCCAGCTACAACTGCGAACATAGGACCAGGATTTGACAGTTTAGGGATAGCCTTACAATTATACAATATTATAGAAGTGGAAGAAATCAACTTTGGCCTTGAAATAAATGTTCCAGTTGAGGATCGAATGCATATAGAAACTAATGAACATAATTTGGTTTATCGAGCGATGAAGCGACTATTTGAAGTAGTAGATTTCCATCCGAAAGGTCTTCGAATAAATCTTATAAATAATATACCCCTTGCAAGAGGCTTAGGAAGTAGCGCAGCTTGTATAGCGGGTGGCCTGGTAGCTGCCAATAAGCTGCTTAATGATCCCTTGAAGAAAGAAGAGATAATGTATTTAGCAGCTACAATGGACGGACATACGGATAATATTTTACCAGCATTGGTTGGAGGATTGACAGTAGGCTGTTTGTTAGAAAACGAAGTTAAATATGTAAAAATGAATTTACCACCTCAGTTAAAATTATTAGCTATCATCCCAGATTTTCATTTTTCTACAAAAAAAGCCCGTTTACTTTTGCCACAAAATGTGCCTGTTGAAGAGGCAGTGTTTAATATAAGTAGGGTTGGTCTTCTCGTTGCTTCACTTGTAACCGCGCATTTTGAAAACTTATCAGAAGCCACAAAGGATAAAATCCATCAGCCATATCGTAAAGATTTTATCCCTAACTGGGAAGAAATAACGTCTAAATTGATAAAAATAGGTGTAAAGGGTTGTTTTTTGAGTGGCTCTGGTCCTACGATCATGGGAATTTTAGATGAAGATTATAAAAATATTGAAAACGAAATGGTCAAATTTCTTTCTCACTTAGAGCAAAGGTATAAAGTAACAGTTTTGGACGTATGTAATCAAGGATTGGAGGTATTAAACGATGAGGGAAGTAATGGATGTTATCGATAAAGATGAGAATTACGTGTATTTGAGAACCACAAGGACGCAAGAATGTGAAAGCTGTGCAATGAAAGGTGGTTGTACCCTATTAGGTGGCCCAAACGAGCTGAAGTTAAAAGCCAAAAATACTGAAGAGGTCGATGTAAAAAAAGGAGACAAAGTAATTGTTGAAATGCCTGAAGTTCCAGTAGTGAAACTTTCTTTTTTAGCTTATGGGATTCCTTTAATCGTTTTCTTGTCTATAATTTCCATACTTTATACTTTGAGCTTTTCAGATATCTTCTCTTTCTTGGCTGGAATTTTAGGAATGGGAATTACTTATTTTTTAATTCATCAGTACGATAGAAAAAAATTAAAAGACAGATATCTTCCGGTCATACTACAAAAGTTGGAGAAAAAAATAGATCTAAAATTAAACGAAAAAGGAGAAATTTAAGATATTTAAAAGCTTGGGTAAAACCCAAGCTTTTAAATTTTAAACTCTCCCGGGAAATGACATGATACATAATGACCTGGTTTAATTTCTTTAAGTGGTGGTTCTTCTTTGCTACAAATATCCTTAGCAATTGGACAACGAGGATGAAACCTACAACCTGAAGGTGGATTTAGAGGGCTGGGTACATCCCCTTGTAAAACCACTCTTTTCTTCTTAACTTCCGGATCTGGTATTGGAATAGCAGACATCAAGGATACCGTATAAGGATGCAAAGGCTCTTCAAAGAGCTCTTTTTTCGTTGTTAATTCAGCTATCTTTCCTAGATACATAACCGCTATTCTGTCGCTTATGTGTTTCACAACGGCCAAATCGTGAGCTATAAAAACATAGGTTAAGCCATAATCGTTTTTCAAGTCAACCATTAAATTTATGATCTGAGATTGAATGGAAACATCTAAAGCGGAAACAGCTTCATCAGAAATGATTAATTTTGGATCCAATGCCAAAGCACGTGCTATCCCTATTCTTTGTCTTTGTCCACCAGAAAATTGGTGGGGATATCTATAAACGTAATCTTTGGATAATCCTACTGTTTCCATTAAGTTGGCAACTCTATCCCTTATTTCAGAAGATGTACCCATTTTATTCACTTTCATACCTTCTCCTATGATATCCAGGACTCTCATTCTTGGATTTAAAGAAGAATATGGGTCTTGAAAGATGACTTGTGCATTTTTTCTAAAGGCTCTTCTTTTTTCGTCCAAATTAGATAACAAATCTTTCTTTATTTCTCTTACCCCATCATGAAAATATAACTGGGCGTATTTTTTATCTATTTCATTATCTAATTTCTTAATTACTTCTTCTTCTGAACCTAATTCTTTTTTCATTTTCTCAAATCTTTCAGCATAAATCGTTTTAACATACTTATTAATGGTGGTACCTCTCATGAACCATGGTGTAGTGTCTTGTTCTCCCATTATAATTCGTCCGTCTGTTGGTTCGTATAATCTTAGGATTGTCATACCTGTTGTACTTTTACCACAACCGGATTCACCAACAAGCCCCAGAGTTTCTCCTTCTTTTATTGCAAAGCTAATATCGTCTACAGCTAATACATGAGCAACGGTTCTTTTGAAGACCCCTGCTCTAACAGGAAAATATTTTTTTAAATTTTCAACTTTTAAGATTACTTTGTCACTATTTGGCACTATACTTCACCTTCTTTGACTTTGTTCATTTCATCCAATAATTTGTCTATGTGCCAACAACGGGAAAAATGGCGAGGTTCTACTTCTTCCAAGTTGGGATCTTCATCTACACATTTTTGGTCAGCAAAGAAACACCTATTTGAAAATTTACAACCCTTTGGAAAGTTCAAGGGGTTTGGAACTACTCCAGGAATAGAAAGCAACCTCTCCTCTTCTTTGTCTATCCTGGGAATAGAATTCATCAACCCCCATGTATAAGGATGACGTGGCCTTTTAAAAATGGTTTTGATGTCACCACTTTCAACCACTTCTCCACCATACATAACTATCGCCCTATCAGCCATCTCAGCAATAACTCCAAGGTCATGTGTAATAAAAATTATAGACATTTTAAACTCATTTTGTAAATCCTTCATGAGTTCCAGTATCTGTGCCTGTATGGTAACATCCAATGCGGTAGTTGGCTCATCTGCTATGAGGATGGAAGGGTTGCAAGCTAACGCCATAGCGATCATGGCTCTCTGTCTCATTCCACCGGACAATTCATGAGGATATTGGTCAATTCGCCTTTCTGGTTCAGGAATACCAACTTTTCTTAATAAATCAATCGCTCTTTTTTTCCCTTCTTTTTCACTAATCTTAAGATGCAATTCAAGAGATTCCATGATTTGTTCCCCAATCGTGTAGACTGGGTTTAAAGCGGTCATAGGTTCCTGGAAGATCATGGAAATCTCATTACCACGTATCCTTCGGAGATGATTGTCCGATAAAGATAAAACATCCATATCTTTGTACTGTATTTCTCCTTCAGCGATCCATCCATTTTCGTCTAGTAACCTTATAGTGCTTAGCGCAGTAACTGTTTTGCCTGAACCAGATTCTCCCACTATTGCCAACGTTTCACCTGGATAAAGATCAAAACTGGCTCCATTGACCGCCTTTATTATACCATCCTCTGTCTTAAAATGAACATGCAAATTATCAACACGAAGTATAGGTTTGCTATTGTTATCTTTCAAAAAGCTTCCTCCTCTCACTTTATCGTCTCATTCTCGGATCAAAAACATCTCTTAGGGCATCTCCTAGTAAATTCCAACCCATGACAAAAAGAATCATAGCCACACCAGGATATAAGATCGTGAACCAGTACTGTCCTGGATTTGTACCCCCAATGATCCAGTCGCGGGAATATGATAATATTGATCCCCAATCGGCGTATCCTTGTGGGGCACCTAAACCCAAGAAACTTAGAGCTGCTGCAGTGATAACCATTGATCCGATCCTCATAGTAGCGTTTATCAAAACTGGAAATATCGTATTAGGTAAGATATGTTTGACTATAATTGCCGCATCCCTTACCCCAAGAGCTTTCGCAGCCATAACGTACTGCTCATTTTTGGCTTGAAGTATATTCCCTCTGATCAACCTGGCTGTGACCATCCAACCAAAAATTATCAAGGCGATCATCATATTTCTAACTCCAAGACCTAAAATAGTTGTTAAAACCATAGCTGCAAGCATAAAAGGTATTGACATAAAGATATCCGTGATTCTCATCAGAACTTCTTCGAGCCAACCACCAAAATAGGCAGCTACTGAACCTATAAAAAGCCCTACGATAGTTGAAATTAAAACTACCACCAACCCTATTTGAAAAGCGGTTCTACTTCCCCAAACAACACCGTAAAAGATATCCTTTTGATTTACTACCCCAAAGGGATGTTCAGGAGATGGTGGTATAGGCTCTAACGTTGAAACTACGTTGGGAATCAAGAACGGATTGAATTCAATTGAGTTCAAGAAATCTTTGTTTAATGTTTCATAAACGTTTAAAGCTTCATTTTTGAAATCTTGTCCATTGAGTGATTGAAGATCGCTGATCATTTCTGAAAATCTTAAAGACCTTTCATACCTTTCAACTACGTTTTCATATTCATTTCTCAACCTTCTAATTACACCATTAGTATCTTCATCAAAATCTTCGTAGTAGGACCTATTTAGAACATACATATCAACTAATCCTTTAATTTCAGATTTTAATTCTTCTTTTTCAATTTCCCCATTTTCAAACTTTTCAACACTTTCCATCAATTTTGACATATCTTGATAGTCCATTTCAGCAAAAAAATATGTGTCTTCCCAATAGTTTTTAAACTCTTGAATAATAGAATCTTTATTTCCCGTTGGATCTTCATTTATTTGTTCACGGGCTCTTTCCAAGTTTCTTTCGTTTGGTAATTGAGGAGGTGCTATTACTGGTGCCAGTATCGCTATAATTATGAAAAATACCAATATAGAAAAACCTATGATAGCAGAAGGATTTGTAAAAAAGCGTTTTAAAGCCCTTTTTGTTTCTTCATTCACAATTTCCACCTCACCCTAACCTAATTCTTGGATCGATAAATGCGTAAGATACATCGATTATAAGATTTCCTACAATAAGTATGAAAGAAGTAAATAATAGAACACCCATTATAGAAGCATAATCCAATTGTTGAGCGGCTGTTGCAGCGAAGGATCCTAAACCTGTTCTAACAAAAACCATCTCTACTATAACAACTCCCGCCAATAAACCGATGACCATTTGACCCGCGGTTGTTACAACAGGGATCAAGGCATTTCTTCTAGCATGCTTGTTTATAACTAATTTTTCTGGTAACCCTTTTGATCTTGCAGTTCTTATGTAATCTCTTCTAAGAACTTCCAACATAGAAGATCGGGTGATCCTCAGTAGATTAGCCCACCATAGCCAAGATATAGCAATAATTGGACCTATAATATGTCTTAAAGCATCCCAAAATATATCAATTCTTCCATTGAGTAATGCATCTATAGTCAAAAGATGAGTATAGTTATTAAAGGTGGCACTTTTTACAATTTCATCTGCCCATAAACTTAGGTTACCTGGAGGAAACCATCCCAAGCCAATATAAAATATCAATAAGACAAGGATTGCCCAAACAAAATCTGGCAAAGACCAACCAATTAAAGCAAATATTCTAATAACTTGATCTATGAATGAATTATGATGAACTGCAGCAGTAACCCCAAACCATATACCAACTCCTATTATAGGGAAAAGAGCATATAGTGCTAATTCTACTGTATAGGGAAATCTGTGTAATAAAGCATCAATAACAGGCTCTTTCCCCACTACAGACCAACCAAGATCACCTTTGAACAAATTCCCTATCCATTTGCCGTATCTAACAGGCCAAGGATCGGTCAATCCATACTGCTCCATCAAAGCAATTTTATCTTGATCAGATAACTTGGCATAAGTATTTGGATCAACGTAAGTAGATAAAAGTTTCAGTGGTCCCAGTAATTGTTGCATAGAAAAAACTATCAATGTAACGCCCAACATAATCAAAGGGAGTAATAACAACCTTCTCATAATGTATGTGGTCAAAAGCAAACACCTCCGCTCTGTTATTTATACTTATTAAGTAATCACTTAAAAAGAGAGGGGAACCCCCCTCTCTTCACATTCTACTACAAAAAACTTTCTTTTCACAATATTTTAGCAGAATTATTACTCTACCTTAGTATAGTTATAATAATAGTCACCTGGCCAAATTGGATTATTTATCCATCCTTTTAG
Source organism: Petrotoga sp. DB-2 (assembly GCF_054051725.1). Taxonomy (NCBI): domain Bacteria; kingdom Thermotogati; phylum Thermotogota; class Thermotogae; order Petrotogales; family Petrotogaceae; genus Petrotoga; species Petrotoga sp. DB-2. The sequence continues at coordinate 28,038 of NZ_JBSVZD010000019.1, forward strand.
CCAAGAACGATGGACCCTCAACCCTTGTGGCTGATAAAGTGGTAAAACAAGAGCGTAATCAAAAACAAATTCTTGAATATCTATGTACATTTGCTCTCTTTTAGCAGGATCAGATTCAAGGGCTGCATCTTCTATCATTTTGTTCAATGATTTTCCACCAAATTCTGGTCTTGGCAAGCTTGCAAATTCCGCAAAGTTATCGCCGTAGAATCCTCCGTAATCACCTTCGCTGTGATAATAGGTGAAAATAAAGTTATGTGGATCTGGAAAATCCGCAACCCAACCTATGATGTAAACTGGAAGCATCATATTTTCTCTTTCATCTAAGTAAGTTGGCCATTGAACCCCTCTAACTTCAACTTGGAATCTAGGATTTATCTTTGCTAAATTATCCCTCAATATTTCTGCAGATACTCTCCTTGAATCGTTTCCTGTATTGTAAAGAATAGTCATATTGAAACCTGTTTGCCATAATCTACCTTGATAAGCCCGTTTGAAGTAATTTTCAGCCTTTTGCAGATCCAATTCGTATGTTGGGAGATCTTCGTCGAACCCTAAGAATCCAGTTGGTAAAGCGGTAGGAACTTTTTCACCCAAACCGTTCAAAACTTCATTTATCATACCATCATAATCAAAGGCATAAGCAAAACCTAATCTAACATTATGATCTGCAAAGAAATCTGGTGGAATACCGTTTCCATCCAATTGACCTGAACCAATGTATGGCGACTCTGGATCAACTTGCCAATTGAACCCTAAAGAGGTGATTGAAACCTCAGGTGTGCCAGGGATAACGGTCAAACCATCCATAGAAAGTACAACATCTAAATATTGAGCAGGAACATAAGCTATGTCAGCATCACCTGTTTCAAGCATAGCTCTTCTCGTCGACCATTCGTCTATACCTTGAATGATTACTCTTCTTATTGGGGCGGGACCCTTCCAGTAATCGTCGAATCGTTCGAGCGTTACCCTTTGTTGAGCGTGATCCCATTCGACCAATTTATACGGACCTGTTCCCATCGCATGGTCAAAGTATGGAGACTGCTCTTTTGTCCATCCGTGATACTTCCACCAACCTTCGGCATTTCCATCCCAAATGCCTAATTCCACAGAGTATTCTTTATCTAATATCGAACCCCAACTACTTCCAGAAGCAATTACATTCAAAAATGGGGCGAAAGGTCTTGCCAAATGGACAAGAACTTCATTACCTTGAACTTCTACCGCAGGATCTATCACGTCATTATAGAAATTAACTAGAGCCTCTTCGTATTCAGGAGATGTAGGATTCATCTCACTATCAAATATAGTATCCCATGAAGCACCTACGTAATCTTCTACCAACGTTCTAATACTGAAAACACCAAACATAGGATCTAAGTACATCCATACTGGTCCTCCAGGTGGGTTGTATAATAGTGCTCTTTCGAAGGTGTATTCGACATCTTCAGGGGTTAAATCGTTACCGTTGTGGAATTTTACACCTTCTCTTATTGGAAAGACATATGTTGTTCCACCGTCTCTCAAATAACCATTTTCAACTGTAGGGACAACCGTTGAGAGCATAGGAACAAACTTACTCATACTTTCACCATCGTATGCTACCAAGTTGTCATATACGTTGAAAATAACTTCACCACTAGAAGTGTCGTAAGCATGGTGAGGGTCTAAAGTATCTGGTTCACTTAGTGTGGCATCGAAAATCATATCAGGGTTTTTCACCTGAGTAAAGGCAAAAACACCCATCAAAGTAACCATAAGAACAATAAAAACCTTTTTCATACCTCTACCTCCTTTACAGATTTATTAGAATTGTTACACACTAACAATACTTTCCCAAATAATCTCCTTATATATTTTATCACATTTTATCTTAATACACAAGTAATAAATTTTAATTTGAAAAAAGTGCTTTTTGTTTGCAAGTTTGACGCAAATCATCATATTAATAGTATTCCACAAAATTAGATTTTTATCAAGTTCGTTTACGGCTTATCTGAAGGAATTATAAACGATTAAGACCAATTAAAAGCAAATATTACCAAAATAATTAAAATATGAAAAATTTTTCATAGTTTATAAAATTTAGCTTGCTTGTAAGAAGTATGGGTAGAAAAAGCGAAATATGAACATAGGACTAAAATAACCACATGATGGTAGTCGGGTTGGCTAAAAAGTTTAATATAACCCAAAATAGGTTGTGGAAATTGTTAGAATTCTACGTTTCAAAAGATAGAACCTCTAAATTTCAAAAGCCTTGACTATTTCCACCAACTCTTCTCTTTCTTCCCCTTCAAAAACATAAAAAGAAATAGCAGAAGGTTTTCTTTTCAACGTATATTTTTTCACGAATGAATTAATCTCTTTTGGTACTTTCGGTGTGAATTCTTTTGGTATATCTTTTAAATCATAGTACCTACCGTAATTCATTATGAACTTTTCTATCGTCTTTTTTTGTCTTGCATTAAGACCAATGTAATTTTCAATGAACTCTTTTAAATTCTTTTTATTTAAGTCTTTCATAAACCTTTTTACAACTTCTTTCCTTCCCAAATAAAAAGGATGTTCATTGAAGGTTATATTTTTGTTTGTGTGGATTTTTGGTTCTTGAACGTTTGTTAGTAAAGAATTAAACTCTATCTTTGGATTTCTTTCAAAGATAGAGTTTACTAACTCTTTCGTGTAGTAATCACATCTTTCTTCAATTAAACTATCATCTTCTATCTCTTTAATTATCTTTTTTAGATCAATCTTTTCTTTGTAGTAATGAACGAGGTAAGATGTAAAGAGTTCTGATATTTGTCTTTCTTTTGGAAAGTTCTTAAACTTTTCAAGGTTTATCTCAAACTTCTTATCTATATCCTTCTTTTTCAATTCTTTGATTATACATATAAGTGTGGATGTGTTGATTTTAAACTCAAGAGCATCTAATATGTTTCTCAAGGTATTTGGTTGAATGTACTTTGTCTTTGCAGATAAAAACTCTTTCAACGTTCTTTCAGAAACGTTCAATGAATCAATGGGTATCTTTTCTTTTCCTATCTCTTTCCTTATGAAATCTCTTAGTTTTGGTGTACTTCTGTGTTGGTTGTTATCCAAATTGAATACAAAGTACTTTAATTGGTTAATGATATCTTTAAAAGTATTTTTTATCGATTCACCTTCTGCTTTGTTTAGTTGAGATAAACACTTCGAAAAGATAAAGGCGGTCTCATAAACCAAAGGATCGTTATTATTCTTTTGTACTTGAAACATAGTATCAAGGAAATTGAAAACATCAAAGTTATTATCATCGAAATAGTAACCAAGGTAGAATCCCAATGGTAAAGTAAAAGCTAAAGCCTTTTCTTTGTTTGTATCTTTCAACCACCAAGATGTATTGTTTAAAGCTTGCACCATACCAGAAGGATGTGGAACAATTTTTAAAACCTTAAATGCTTCAACGTTCAAAGAAACTGCTTCATCGTATCTTTCTTCGTTCTTTTTCTCTCTTGCTTTTGATAGCAATATGAAACCTTTGGCGGCGGGAGCATTTTCATAACTTTCACTCCAAATTCTAATGGTTTGCGAATCTTTTTCTTCAAAATTTAATTCATGAACATTCTTTAATTTCTCAACAACTATTCCTCTTAAATACTTAGGGAGTGTGGCGAATTCTTCCTTCAATTGATTGAATACTTCTTTAATTTCTTCATTCCGAGAAAGTTTGACTAAAATACCTATCTTTTCAACTAAAATTAAACAGTGCAAACCACCTTTTTTTAACTTTTGTAACTCTTTATCTATTATCTCAAGGGCTTCATCGTATTTAACATCCCATTTTAATTTCAAAACGTTTATGTAATTGACGATGTTTTTATTTTTATCTGATCTATCACTTTCTAAGTAATGAACAACATAATTCAAAATTGGTCTTATGAACTGTCCTTTACTTACAATTTCAATCAATACTTTAATGTTCATTTCTCCACCCTCTTTTTCTTTACCTAATAGCAACAAAAATATAAAATAAAATTTACTTCAAAAACCTTTTCTTTGGAATGTTAACAACCCTCAGAGCTTCTATATTTTTTTCTAAATTTCATTATATCATAACTCTTTTATATTAACCAAAAGAAATGACAAATGCATTATATACGATAAAAGATATCGTAAATAATTTTAACATAAGTTTTTTTGACCAATCTCTGTAATACTTTATAAATACATATTTGAAACCAATTAAAAAAACACTTGAAAACCATATGGAAAAGCGTATGATTAAAAGGAGGGATTGAATTATTTGAGATATTAGTTTTAAATTAAAAGAATAATCTAAGGGGGTGAAGGAGGATGAAGAAATTTATTGCTGTTTTGTTTATCACTGTTCTGCTATTGAGTGGGATTTTTGTTTTTGGTGGAGAAGGTAACAGTACAGGATCAACAGATGGAGTAGTACCCAGGACGGTTGTAAGTGTTGTGGAAGGGGTAGAGTAAATGTTTGATTAAGGTTTTTACTTTACATAAAAAACAACGCTTTTAAAAAGCTTAAAAGATTTAAGAAAGTATCTAGATAAGTTTTTGAAGGAAAAGATTGTGGGGAGAGGAATTATTTGCCGGCAAGAAGCAACCCTGCAGGAAAAGTAGTGAAAAATAAAAGTGAAAGGAGGCGAAGATAATGGGAAACGCAGGTGTTATAGGTCCAAGGGCTGAGTATTGTAGTGCGTGCAATAGTTGTCTTATTTGCCCAATTAGTGGTGCAGCTTTGTCTACTGCCGTTGCATTTGTTGGATTGTGGTAATATTTATCAAAGAGTAATTTTTCCCTCGCAGAGAAAAGCTGCGGGGGGAGCTTTTGTTCTAAAGTCATTCAAGTTTAAGTTAATGAACCGAATATACATAAATGGTTAAAATAGCTAAAAAAAATTTTTAAAAGTTGAAAGTAATATTTTAATTTTGGGAAATATTGCTTAAAAACGCAAACAAAAGTTAGGAGGGAAACAAAAACCATGAGAGAAGATGTTTACTTAAAATTGAACGTAAATAAGGCTAAATTGTTCCTATCTCCATTATATCCAACCTTAATGTTCATACCAAATATGTCGAAGTCTCGTGATAGTAGTTTAAAACAGTCTCTTTCTCTTAAATTAACAAAAGAGGGTGGAGAAATAATTGAAAAAATGTATGAACCCATGAAAGTTGGTCAGATGATAGAATTTTTTTCAAAAAAGTATTCTGACTCTGAGGAAAGAGTTAAAGAAAATATTTTTAATTTTTTAAACCAATTAAGAAGCTATGGTTTATCAACAATTTCCTATGAAAAGAAAGACGCAATTATCGATGATAAATTAGAAAAGTTAGGGAGTTGGAATTACGTAGTTCCAAGAGGAATGGTAGTGGAGATAACTAGCAAATGTAATTTCCGTTGCAAACATTGTTATAATAAAAGTGGGGAGGGCGAACATTTAACAGATATAGATAAAGAAGATGCTTTTTCACTAATAGATCAAATGTTTGCATTAGGGACCAGAACTTTAGAAATAACGGGAGGAGAACCTAGTATACATCCTTATTTTAACGAAATAATTGAAAAAGCCTTGAATGAGGATTTTGAATTAATAGGCATTCTATCTAATGGCAGTAATTTTACTGAAAAAACCTTTGATGTTTTATCTAGAAACAAAGATAAAGCAGTTGCTCAAGTTGATTTGCATGGAAGTACACCGAAATATGTGAATTGGTTTACCGGACATAAAAACGCATACGAATTAGCTTTAAACACAATAAAAAAATTAGTGAATATAGGAATTCCGGTCAGATTGGCTTGTAGTGTTACTCCTGGTAATGTTAACCAAGTGGAAGAAGTAGCGAATATTGCCTACAAAATAGGTGTTACAGCAGTGGCATTTGGTCCAGTGACACCTGTGGGTAGAGCAAAAGATAATGATGATTTAATTCTATCTTACAATGAGGATGCTTTTAATGCTTTTGTAAACACTTTGAACAAATTGAAAAATAAGTTTGGCCCTAGTTTTATTGCGGTTTTAGACGAAGCGACTAGTCATGATATTAATTGCGGAATTGGAAGTACCGGTTTGGTAGTATCATCTAAATTAGATGTAAGATTATGTCAAATGGGTGATATAATAATTGGTAATTTAAAGGATTATAAGAATAATTTGAAGGATTTTCTAATAAATAAAACAAAGCTTTTGGAAAATATTTCAAAAACTCCTGCTCCAAGAGAAGATATTTGTGGAGATTGTGAAGATCTTTGGTTTTGTTCTCGCTGTATAGCCAGAGGATTTATAAAAGCAAGAGAAAAGGGGGAAAATTGTAGATGGTATCAAAAAACAAAGGAACACTTATCTCTGTTAGATTTTTGACAAAGGAACTTGGTGGTAACAAAATACTAAAAGGTATAACCTTCAATGTTGTAAAGAATGAGATTTTGGCGTTGGTAGGTCCCAACGGAGCAGGAAAGACTACAACAATAAGGTGCCTCCTGAGTTTGACAGTTACAAAAACGTAAGAATTCTAAAACAGGCATGAATAACTGCAAAAAAGCGTTTTTGGCTTTCTCTGTTTTTCAAAAGTGTCACTACATGCCTTTCTTTTCCTTTATTTATCAGTGTTTTAGTCTTACGCTTGTGCTTTGCTCCTTTCTAATCCTTTATTTTCCTCATTTTGGTCCTGTAGTTTTAGTTTCTCTATGAATTCCTCATATGGGGTTACCACTTTTGGGATTGGTATATTAAGTATCTTCAATATCTTCTGAGCTAAAACATTCATGTTAGTCCTAATGGCAAAATGCTGTTCGTTGGTTTTAATATCTATGTATTCCATGTTTTTAATTGCTTCTCTTATCTTTTCGTGTGAGTATTCTATATTGTTTCTTTCAAGTTCTAATTCAAGTGTTCTTTGCATTATGTAAGATATGAAACTCATCACTATGTGTCCCTTTATCCTTTTCTGTGTCCAATGAAATATCGGTCTTGTTTCAAGATAATTCTTTAGTGTTCTGAAACTTTCTTCCACTTTCCACAAGGTATGGTATTGCTCTAATATCTGTTTTGGATTCAACTGTGTGTTTGTTATTATTCCATAGTATCCGTCATATTTTTCGCCTTTTCTATCTTTTTCAGCCCTTTCCTTTGAATGTATTATGAGTAATCTTTTACCCCCGTATTCTATTTCTCTGTATTCAATCCCTTTTGATATTTCAGTGAATTCCCCATCGAATATATCCACCTTTTTTAACTGTTTTATCGATTTACCAACTATGAATTCGTAATCGGAATTCTCTACTATTTCCATATTGGTTTTACTCATCATCCCCCTATCAGAAACCACTATTACCTTCCCCAGCTGATATCTCTTTTTCATCAGTTCAATCGTATCTTTGAACGTATGTCCTTCGAACGTGTTACCTGGATATATATCAAAACTAACCGGCATTCCTTGAACCCCCTTCGGGGCGTTTCCTTTCCCAACTATCGACATCCCTAAAACTACCTGTGATTCATTGAACTTCTTATCTTTAGAATAACCCATCTGTAGTAACTCATTCGTTTGTTGTGTCTCAAAGGCTAACGTCGTTACATCGTAAAACACTAAGTCTACTACAGAATTGAATAAACTTATCCTTTGACAATACAGATGTTTCTCTAACTCTTCCTTCTTTTGCGCTAACACATCTAGCGTCCTGTACATCCATTGTAAGGCTATCCCTTCTTCATCTGTCTCTGCCTCATCTATTCTTTTGAATCCATAATAATCTAAGTCGTTGAATATTCCCAACTTGCTTTTAGGTTCTATTATTCTGTTCATAACCATTATTTTCAACAAATCTTCCACATCGAACCTTATCTTTTTATCCATCTTTTCAAAGAACTTATCCATCTCATATCTTTCAAACAATCTATCCACTATTACCTTTATCCCATAATTCTTCTTATCAGGTGCTTCCTCAACATTATTCAAATTCACATAACCTTTTATATCATATATCTGTACAAGTTTATCGACAATATTTTCCACTTCTTTTCTACTGATAGTATCGATTCTACCCAAATTAGCGATTATCTTTTGTTTATTCTTACCGTTTTCACGGTAACTTTCTACTATTCTTAAGTATTCTTTCCCTTGGTTGTTTTTTACCGTTCTAACATACATCCAAATCATCTCCCAACTTCATAATGTCTTTAATATTATACCACAGAAATATTATGAAGTCAAGAGAATAATATAATTAAAAGAGAAAAAAGTGTCACTACATCAAAAAAATTTTTTCAAAAAAATAGGTGATTTATCCCCTCAAACCCGCTTCCTTCCGTTCAGTTTACTAAAAAATCGTCTCTCAACTATCAAAGTCAAGAGAAAACAAAGGAACACTTATCTCTGTTAGATCTTTAACAAAGGAACTTGGTGGTAACAAAATACTAAAAGGTATAACCTTCAATGTTGTAGAGAATGAGATTTTGGCGTTGGTAGGACCCAACGGAGCAGGAAAGACTACAACAATAAGATGCCTTACGGGGATCTACAACCATGGTAAGGATCAAATAATCAAAAAAGATGGCTTAACCATCGGAGTAGTTTCAGAAAAGGATTTGCTCTGGGAAAAAGAAACGGGATGGAAAAATATCGAAATATTCAGAGAATATCTCGGTGGAAAACTATCAAATGACCAAATAGAAAGCTATGCAAAGTATTTAGACATCTCAGAATTCTTACCAAAAAAGGTTCATACTTATTCAAAAGGAACGAGAAGGAAGTTTTCTTTTATTTTAGGACTTTTAAAAGACCCAGAACTTTTCATACTTGATGAACCCATGAGTGGTTTGGATCCTGTTTCAAGGATAAAGATGAGAGAGTTAATATTTAAACTCAACAAAGAAGGAAAAAGTATATTCTACACCTCTCACGACTTAGCAGAAGTGGAAAAGTTAGCTCACAGGGTAATGCTTATGAAAAAAGGAGAAATAGTGTTGGATAACTTAAAAAGTGATATATTAAGTAATTACAGAAACTTAGAAGAGTTATTCTTAGAAAAAGTGGGGGTGTATTATCTAATTTTTAGAATTCGAAGAATAAGTATAATTGATAACTTGTTTTTTATAATAGGATTCATAGTTGTTTTTGGTGGCAGTTATTTGACTTCGTTGTTTCCTGTGACAGAACAGTTCAACGATATACTTTTATGGATACTGTTAGGAGTAGGGATATTTTTATTTTTCTTCACAGTAGTAGCTGGGAAAAAGATAACAAAAGAAACTGTAGTATTAACGATTCCAGATTAAAGGAATTTGAGGATAGAGTTTATATAGACAGTTTGGAGATAAAAGGATTATCAAAAATAAGATTTTGATTTTAAAAGGGTTACAGGGTATAACCTTCAAAAGAAACAGCAGAAGGCTCCTTTTACCCAATAGCAACAAAAATATAAAATAAAATTTACTTCAAAAACCTTTTCTTTGGAATGTTAACAACCTTCAGAGCTTCTATATTTTTCTCTAAATTTCATTATATCATAACTCTTTTATAATAACCAAAAGAAATGACAAATGCATTATATCCGATAAAAAATATCGTAAATAATTTTAACATAAGTTTTTTTGACCGATCTCTGTAATACTTTGTTAATGTATGTTTAAAACCAATTAAAAAACGACTTGAAAACCATATGGAAAAGCGTATAATGAAATTGAGAAGGATGAAAATTGATTGTAGCAGTTGCTTTTTAAACAAAGATTAAATCAAAAGATAGGGGTGAGATAGTATTAGGACTTTTTTACAGCAAGCTTGTTACAGTTTTGCTATTGAATGGTATTTTTTGTTTTTAGTGGAGAAAATCTAGATACAAGATCAACAGAGGGGGGAGTACCCAGATCGGTTTTAAATGTTGTGGAAGAAGTAGAGTAAATGTTTGTTCGGGTCATTTACTCTATACAAAATGAAAGGAGGTGATACATATGAAAAAGCAACCGAAGCCTTTAACACTGGAAGAATTAAAAAAACTAGAAGCAGATCGTAAGGTCATTCGTTGTGTGATCCGATGCTAATCCTTTCCACCCTAGGGAAGAAGAAGGATTCCATCCTTCTTCTTCTTCTCATAAATGTGGCCAGCATACCCAATAGCTAAGCGGTGAAAGTCCGCGATGGACAATATAGCGGGAGCGCCTAGTCGAAGGCAAGGGTGTCCATCTGAGGAGGTAAATTATCTATCTTCTAATCGATTTTTTGATGTGAGGTGAATGAATTGCTTTCATTAATAGTGATGATCATAGTATATATGCTTACTATGATTCTTATTCACGAATTGGGACATGTAATTGCCATTTATTTGATAGGTGGACGATTGAAAAAGTTTGAATACTCTTGGTCTTCTATCAAAGGTGTATATTCCTATCCTGAAAATCTTACTTTTAAAAAATATATTTTCTTTACTATTAATGGCGTTTCTATGCAGCTTCTAGCTTCACTTGTTTTTATTCTTTCTGTAAATGATACCATTTGGGTTTCTTTTGCATTGTTTTACTTTTCCATTATTTCAATCAACCTTGTTCCATTGTCAACAACAGACGGAGCTTTTATTTTCAAGGCATATCCTTCAAAGAAGATTAAAAATCTATTATGGTTTCTAGTCGGACTCTTGTTTATTTTATCCCTATCCGGCCTGGTTTTTTTGTGGAAAGACAAGGAAGCTGAGTCCTATACTCAATTAGGCATGACCCTAGTATACCTGCTGATGTTAATCCTGTCCACACGTCGAATGGTTTATTTATACCCACTTCAGAAATAGGTCAAAGCAACGATTAACTAAAGGTAAATTAAGTTAAGGCAAGAAGAAAAAGAACTAAA
>NZ_JBSVZD010000020.1:0-36243 GCF_054051725.1 Petrotoga sp. DB-2
CCTTGCCTTCGACTAGTGGTTCCCGCTACCTGGCCCACAGCGGACTTTCACCGCTTAGCTACTGCGCATGCTGGGCGCACCACTCATATTATACCATCAATTGATGGTATAATATATTAAATATTGTTAAAAATATATCTTTATATTACCCTCCTCAATGACACAAACTAATATTTTTTTAACTTGTAGGTTAACGGTATGAGCTTTTTCTGAAATGTTTTTACGTAGCGCCCTATCAAATTTCATCTTAGGACTTATATTTGAACTACTTAATATATACCCCTATGAACGAACACTTCTTCTCTCCCAAGCGTTTTTCAATCAACCCTATTATACCATTACCTTTCTTATTTTAAAACACGAAACTTTAAAACCAAACTTGCCTACTTTTTCTTCCTAAAACGGGTGGGCCGCGGGGTAAAAAGGAACAGGCCCCTTTCCTTATGGTTGAAAAGTGGGGAAAGGGACCGCAGGTCCCTCTTCCACATGGGTGTGGAGCGGGGGAAGGGCGCTAACAAAGATCCTTTTCCTTATGTGTGAAAAACAGGGTTTAAGGGACCGCAGATCACTCTTCCACATGGGTGGGGAGCGGGGGAAGGGCGCTATAAAACTCATTATACGAGAGTTATATGATAAGATAACACACCTTCAAAAACATATGGTATAATTAAAAAAATTCCATATTCAAAGAATTATTTGAAGACAGAACCGTATTCTATGATTTCCTAAAAGCCTTTCTACCAAAAGAGATAACAAAACAAATAAAAGAAACAGATTTAAAACGTGAACAAACTGAACTAATAGGCAAAGACTTCTCCATAAAAAAATCAGACATACTATAAATAGGCATCGCCAATGGATCTAACAAACCGGTTACCAAGAGCTAAAAGAAATGGAGGTGCCAAAAATGTTTGACACATTAGAAGAGATAGTAAAAAGAGACAGAGAAAAAGCTAAATTGGAAGGTAAAGTAGAAGGAAAACTTGAAGGAGAAAGAGAATTAATCATAGAAATTTTCAATCAAAGGTTTGAAGAAGATTTTGATAAAAGATTAGAAGAAAAGATTAGAAAAGCAAACGAAGAAACCATAAACTCAATAAAGAAAAATATTCTAAGTATTACATTAGAAGAACTAAAAAAGTTATTGTAATAATGCTAGAAGGCAAATTCTTTATCAAGTACCTAATCAACCATTTTTATTATACAGCCCCTCCTCACTTGACAAGCTTAGAAAAATATGTTATACTAAAATTAAATTGATATTAATGGGGTAATAGCATGTTTGATCAAGAAAATCTTTTTTTAAAAACACCCAAGTTAAAAAACAATACAATAAATATAATTAATTGGTGGTGGCATCTCGGATAGGGATGCCTGTGTGAATCTGCCTAGAAAGTAATCAAAGGGCATCCCTTGAGGGATGCCCTTTTTTAATTTAGGAGGTCTTTTTCCTATTAAAAAAGGGATAAAAGGACCTCCTTTTATTTTTTTAAAAAGCACAAACTTAGTAAAAATTAAAGCTGAGAAGGAGGGGAATATGTTTACAAAAAAATCTGTAATAAATCAAACAATTTTACCAGTTATAGAAAAAATAAGCCTAGAAAATCCTGATCCGACGGTAATTTATAAAAAAATTGCTTTAAATAATCAATATTCGTTTATATTAGAAAATCTTTCGATCAACGAAAAAAAGTATTCCTTAATAGGAATCACTCCATTAAAAGTCGTGAAATTAAATTATATCGCCAAGAATAAGACGAAACTTAATTTTTTTGAAAAAGGCAAAACTTTTCTCGATGAAAGTACAGATTATATATCTTTTTTAAAGGAACAGTTAGAAAGTATTCAGTATGAAAGTATTATAAATATCCCAGATTTATTTGCAAGTTTTGTCGGATACTTCGGTTATGAGATTATTTCTATTTGGGAAGATATATACCATAATGAAATGGATAAAGATCTCAAACATGGAGATTTACCACTATCTATCTTAGTGTTTCCAAGAATCTCTTTGATATTAGATCAAAGTGAAAAAGTGGGGTATTTGGTAAATGTTGTTGATAATGGATCAGAAGAAGATATAGAAAGTCGAATTTCTTTGGCTAAACATGAAAATCATAAGATATTAAAAGATTTGGAAAAAACTTCTACTCAAAAGGAAGAAGAAAAAAACAAAGATCGAGTCAAATTGAAGATCAAACACCACACAAGTAAAGAAGAATTCATTGAAAAAGTAGAAAAAACAAAAAATTATATAAACGCTGGTGAGGCTTTTCAAATCGTCTTATCTCAAAGGTTTTCTTGCAAAATAACGCAACATCCTTTTGAAATATATGAAAATCTGAGAAAGATAAACCCTTCACCTTACATGTTTTATCTTAATTTTCCAGAAGCAACCATTATTGGCTCTTCTCCAGAAATGCTCGTAAAAGTTGAAGGGCAAAGAGTAATCACCAGGCCCCTTGCTGGTACAAGAAAGAGAGGAGAAAGTCCCCAAGCAGATGAAGCCATAGAAAAAGAACTCTTAAGTGATGAGAAAGAAAGGGCAGAACACATAATGCTGGTTGATCTTGCAAGGAACGATTTAGGCAGGGTATGTAAAGAAGGAAGTGTTAAGGTTACAAAATTTTTTGGAATTGAAAAATATTCGCATGTGATGCACATCTATTCGCAAGTTGAAGGTTTAAAAAAGGATTATTTAAACTCACTTGATGTATTAAAATCTTTGTTCCCAGCGGGGACTGTATCAGGAGCACCAAAGATTAGGGCAATTGAAATAATTGATGAATTGGAAGACGAACCAAGAGAAATCTATGCCGGTGTAGTTGGATACATTGATACAAAAGGAAATTTAGATACAAGTATCGCAATCAGGACGATGGTTTGCAAAGAAAATGAAGTAAGGATACAAGCTGGTGCTGGTATAGTGTCTTATTCCATCGGTGAAAATGAGTATTATGAAACAGTCAACAAGGCGATGGCAATGTTCAAATCTTTAGAAAAGGGGGATTGTTGAGATGATTCTTTTGATAGACAATTACGACTCATTCACCTACAACATATATCAAACAGCGTGTGAGTTCGATGATGTTTTGGTCTATAGAAACGACAAAATAACTGTAAAAGATATTGAAATGCTCAAGCCTTCTCACATAATAATTTCTCCGGGTCCAGGTGTTCCCAAAGATGCAGGAATTTCCATTGAAATGATTAAGTACTTTAAGGGGGTTGTGCCAATTCTTGGAATCTGTTTAGGCCATCAGTGTATTGCCGAGGCTTTCAATGGAAAGGTTGTCAGAGCAAAAGAGATATTCCATGGAAAGACTTCTAAGATATATATCAAAGAAAAAAAGGATATATTTCAAGGTATAGATAGCCCCTTTGAAGCTACCAGATATCATTCACTTATCGTGTCAAACGAGATGTTCCCGAAAGAATTAAAAATAACCGCCTCTACACAAGACGGAGAGATCATGGCCTTAAGGCACATTAGTTACCAAATATATGGGGTACAATTCCATCCAGAATCTATATTAACAACAGTGGGACCGAGATTAATAGAGAATTTTATAAATATTAAAGTTGAAAGGGGTGTCAGCTATGTTTAATTACTATCTTCAAAAAGTTGTAAAAGGTGAAAATTTGAGTTTGGACGAGATGGAACAGGCGATGGAAATGATTATGGAAGGTAAAGTAACTCACAGTCAACTTTCTGGTTTTTTAGTTGCTCTGCATATGAAAGGAGAAACGGTGGAAGAAATCACAGCAAGTGCAAAAGTTATGAAAGAAAAAGCAACACCAATAAGTATTGAAAGTGGCGAACTTATGGATACATGTGGAACAGGTGGAGATGCTAAGGGAACCTTCAACATTTCTACCGCTGTAGCCTTTATCTTGGCAGCAGCTGGAGTGGCTGTTGCAAAACACGGTAACAGATCTGTATCAAGTAAAAGTGGGAGTGCTGATGTTTTAGAATCTCTTGGAGTCAATATATCATTACCCCCTTCTTCAGTTGAAAAATGTTTGAAAGAGATAAATATAGCCTTTCTTTTTGCTCAAGATTTTCATAAAGCTACTAAACATGCTGCTGTACCAAGAAAAGAATTAGGAATAAGAACCATTTTTAACGTATTAGGACCCTTAACGAATCCTGCAAATGTAAAATATCAATTAATGGGTATATACGATCCAAAGTTGGTTTACCCCATAGCAGAGGTTTTGAATAACTTGGGAGTTAAAAGAGCGATGGTTGTTCATGGTTCGGAAGGCATAGATGAATTTTCTCTGTCAGGAAAGAATAAAGTGGCGTTTTTAAATGAAGGTAAGATAGAAAAGTTAGAAATATCCCCGGAAGATTTAGGGCTGAAAAAATGCAGCATACAAGAGATCCAAGGCGGAAGCGCAGAAGAAAATAGAAGAATAATATTAAACATATTTAACGGTGAAATGGGTCCCAAAAGGGATGTGGTCGTTTTGAATTCGGCAGCCGGGTTATATGTGGCAAACAAAGTCAACAGTTTAGAAGAAGGCATTAGTTATGCACAAGAGATAATTGATAGTGGAAAAGCGATGAAAAAATTGGAAGAGATGGTAGAGTTTACTAACTTTCTATCTTTACAAGCAAAAACTTCCTAAATTTCCCTAGAATAAAAGGGCAGTGAAATAAACAAAGGGGCACAAACATATATTAAACAGTAGTTCACAAAAAATCTTTTTTTTAAAGGGTCACAGGGCGGAGCCCTCCACCTCCACTGAGCTAGGGACCGCAGGTCCCTTCCATAATGGTAGACAAGTTGGGTTAAGGGACCAGCAGGTCCCTTCCTTAAAGGGCGGGCTGCGGGGCGAAGGGGCGCTAAAATAGTGAAAAATTCTGATAAAGGAGGAAAAGATGTATTTAGAAAAAATAGTAGAAACAAAAAAGGAAGAAGTAGCAAAGCTAAAAGAAAAGAAAATCTCCTTAAAAGACTCCTTCCAAAAAGGAAAATTAACTTTAATAGCGGAAATCAAAAAAGCCTCACCAAGTAAAGGAATCATTTCAACGAATTTTGACCCACAAAGGCAGTTAGAGTTATATATAAAAGGTGGCGCAGATGCTATTTCTATTCTAACTGATGAAAAATATTTTCAAGGTAGTACAAAAATTTTAAAAGAATTAAGAGCCAAAACAAATCTTCCTATTTTAAGAAAAGATTTCATAATCGATCCCATACAGATTTACCAGTCATTATTTCTGGGAGCCAACGTTATTTTACTCATAGCTTCAATACTAACAAAAAAAGAGATCTCTGATTTTCTTAAGATATCAAAAGATATAGGTTTAGAAGCCATAGTCGAAGTTCATAACCGCCAAGAATTAATAAAGGTTTTAGATACCGAAACTGAAATATTGGGAATAAATAATAGGGATTTAAATGATTTTTCTGTTAGCCTACGAAACACTGAAAAACTACTTGAAGAACTTGAAAAATTAGATAAACGTAAGGATTTTTATGTTATTTCAGAAAGTGGGATTAAAGAAAAAAGTGACATCGATTACCTTAGAAGTTTAGAAGTAGATGGGGTATTAATAGGAGAAACTCTAATGAAAGAAAACGATCCTGTTTCGAAGATTGGAGAACTATTTCCAGAAAAAAGGAGTAATTTGCAGTGATCAGGATAAAAGTTTGTGGGATCACAAACATTGAAGACGCCATTAACATATCCAAAGCTGGGGTAGATGCTTTAGGTTTCATTTTAGCCGAAAGCCCGAGAAAAGTTGAATTATCAAAGATTCTTGAAATATCTAAAGAGTTACCTCCCTTTGTAAGCAGAGTAGCTGTAGTAGTCAATCCTAATAAAGAAGAAATAGAAAAAATTGAAAGAAGTAAAGTATTTGATTACGTTCAATTTCACGGATCAGAAGATGCAAATATAATTAAAAATTGCAAGTTAAAAACAATAAAAGCTATTAAAATTGAAAATAAGAGTTCTTTGGAAGAAATATCCAAGTACAATGATTTTGTGGATTACTTCTTATTTGATACAAAAATTGGTGAAAAGATAGGTGGTACAGGGCATACTTTCAATTGGGAGATTTTAAAAGAAGCTAATATAAAAAAGCCGTTCATCTTAGCCGGTGGTTTGAGCCCAGAAAACGTAGTTGAAGCTATAAAAACAATCAAACCCAATGCTGTTGATCTAAACAGTAAAGTTGAATTGTATCCAGGTAAAAAAGATATTAGATCAATAAAAGAAACTATTGATAAGATAAAAAATTTAGAAATAAACTGATAATCTTAAAAGGGTGGGGAGCGGGGCAAAGGTCTTTAACGCACGTTTTAGAAACAAGATTTTGATTTTAAAAGGGTCACAGGGCGGAGCCGTCCACCCCCCACTGGGTTAGGGACCTCAGGTCCCTTTCTAAAGAAGGGTGGGGAGCGGGGCGAAGGGGTGCTATAACAAACTTTTAAATTGCAAAAAACAAGAAGGAGGATGAAATTTTATGAAAAAGGCTTATTTTGGTCAGTATGGAGGTAAATACGTTCCAGAAACGTTAATTCCGGCACTTGAAGAATTGGAGGAAGCTCACGAAAAATATTCAAAAGATCCTGATTTTATAGACGAATACCAAGGTTTGTTGAAAGATTACTGTGGAAGGCCTACCCCTTTATATTTTGCTGAAAGATTTACAGAATACCTTAATGGTCCAAAGATATATCTAAAAAGAGAAGATTTAAATCATACAGGAGCACACAAAATAAATAACGCGTTGGGGCAAGTATTACTTGCAAAAAAAATGAATAAAAAAAGAATAATAGCAGAGACCGGTGCAGGCCAGCATGGTGTAGCAACAGCGACCGCTGCTGCTAGATTTGGTTTGGAATGTGTAGTTTACATGGGGGCAGAAGATATTGAAAGGCAAGCCCTCAACGTATATAAAATGAAGATGTTGGGAGCAAAAGTAGTGCCTGTATACAGTGGTAGTCAAACTTTAAAGGAAGCCATAAATGAAGCTATTAGAGACTGGGTTACAAACGTTGAAAACACGCACTACGTTATAGGCTCTGTTGTAGGGCCACATCCATATCCTAAAATAGTTAGAGATTTTCAAAGGGTTATTGGTGATGAATCTAAAAATCAGATTTTAGAAAAAGAAGGAAGGCTGCCTGATTATATAGTTGCATGTGTTGGCGGAGGCAGTAACGCTATGGGTATATTTTACCCTTTTATAGAAGATAAAGATGTTGAATTGATAGGAGTGGAAGCCGCAGGGAAAGGATTAGAAACTGGGCAACATGCAGCTTCCTTGACTGCGGGGAAAATAGGTGTACTTCACGGGAGTAAATCTTACGTTTTACAAGATGAAGACGGTCAAATTCAACTTGCATATTCTATTTCTGCAGGTTTAGATTATCCGGGTGTAGGACCTGAACATAGTTATTTACACGATGAAAAAAGAGCTCAGTACGTATCCATAACAGATGAAGAAGCGTTGCAAGGTTTCGAACTTTTAACGAAATTGGAGGGAATCATCCCAGCATTTGAAAGTTCTCATGCAATCGCCTACGCTATGAAAATTGCACCCTCACTCGATAAAGATAAAATCATGATGATAAATCTTTCTGGAAGAGGAGACAAAGATGTAGATTCTTATAGAAAGCTTGGTAGGGAGGTAATAGAATGAGCAAAATAAGTGAAGCATTCAAAAATAAAAAGGCTTTAATCACCTATGTAACAGCCGGAGATCCAAGCTTAGAGGCTACAAAAGAAATTATATTAGAATTGAACAAAGATGGTGTTGATATTATAGAGGTAGGAATACCTTTTTCTGATCCTTTAGCCGATGGGCCAATAATTCAAAAAGCAAGCCAAAAAGCTTTAAAAAATGGGATTACCCTTAAAAAAATTTTTGAAGCCCTGAATGAAATCAAAGAAGATGTTACTTGCCCACTCGTTTTAATGGGTTATTACAACTCAATTCTCAATTATGGTATCGACAATTTTATAACAGACGCTGTAAATACGAGTATCTCTGGGGTAATAATTCCAGATTTGCCTTTTGACGAAGAAGAAGAATTTTACGCAAAAATAAAAGAAAACGGTATCGATCCTATTTTACTGGTTGCTCCAAATACCTCTGAAGAGCGACTAAAAGAAATATCTAAGGTATGTTCTGGATTTCTGTACTGTGTATCAATTATGGGGGTAACAGGCGATAGCCAAGCACCTATGGAGCATTTGAAAGAGTACTCACAAAGAGTGAGAAAGTATATTGACATTCCTTTAGCCATCGGTTTTGGAATAGATAGCCCGACAAAGGCTAAAAATATTATTGAGTATTTCGATGGAATAATTGTAGGTAGCGCCCTAATAAAAATAATCGATGAAAGCAGCGATGACAAAGCTAAATTGCTTAAAGAAATAAAAAGCTTTACAAAAAGTTTGAAAGTATGGTAAAAAAATAGAGGCTATTCGCCTCTATTTTGATTCAATATTCTATATGAAAACTTTCATAATTCCCTATGGGGAAATCTTCTTCTTGAATATCTTCTAATCTACTGAACCCATTTCCTTGTAGGATAATTTTTTTTAGTTTCAAAACTTTTTCTTCTTCACCTTGGGCAACCACCTCAACCGAACCGTCAGGTAAGTTTCTAACATACCCCTCAAGTTGAAGCCTTACTCCATGCACTCTTAAAAAATGTCTTAAACCAACACCTTGAACTCTTCCATACAGTATCCATCTTTTGCAAATCATAGAGGATATACCTTAATTTCTTGAACCAGCTAACGCTAGCATTCTTAAAAGTTGAGCAATCGCCATCAACGCAGCTGCCACATAGGTTAACGCTGCGGCTGATAACACCTTTTTTGCACCTGCTACTTCCTCTTTGGACATTCCCATAACGGGTAAAAGTTTCAAAGCCCTACTACTGGCATTAAACTCAACCGGCAAGGTTATAACTGAAAATAAAACCACGAAAAGAAACAAGAAAATTCCAGCATTAAGTAAAAAAGGTGTAGAAAAAATAAGTCCAATAAAGAATATAATCCACGCCATATTAGAACCAAAACCTGCCAACGGCACAGCCAGATTCCTAAGAATTAAAGGTTTATAACCCTTAGCATGTTGTATAGCATGACCTGCTTCGTGAGCTACCACACCCAAAGCAGCTATAGATGAACTGTTATAAGTGGAGTCAGAAAGTCTCAATACTTTTTGGGTAGGGTCATAATGATCACTCAAAGTACCTCTTACTCTTTCGACTTTAACATCATACAACCCAACAGAATCAAGTAATCTTCTGGCAAACATATAGCCTGGCTCTCCAATTGATGCCTTTACTCGAGAATATTTGTTGAAAGTGCTACTAACTCTTGCTTGAGCCCAGATAGCTAATATCAATGGTGGGATTAACAATAACATAGTAGTATAAAACATGATTATTCACCTCCATTTACTTTGTAAATAAGCATTTTAAAATCTACATTTCATAAAGAATTTTAGCACCTTTTCATTTAGTCTATTTTACAGAAGTGTATACTTTTATGCCTATAAATTTTGAATTATAGAGAAAAAAACACTTTTTTAGTTGACAAAAATATTTTTTCCTGATAAAATAATTTTAAAGGAAAGTTGAGGAGAGAGCAAAAATGATTACAAAGGTCTTAATCGAAAATCAAAATAAATATTATTGGTATTTTAGTAAGACACCCATTTTGGTGGCTTTGTTTTGTCGTATAAAAACTTAGTCCACAAAGATTCCAAAATGGGTGTCTACTCTTTTAGTAGACACCTATTTTTTTTTATAAATACTTTGAAAATAAATTAAGGGGGCGAAGGGGCGCTAAAACAAACTTTAGAATCTCTAAAGACAATATTTTTAAAATTTGGAGGTGAATTCGGGTGGTGATCGTAATGGAGGAAAATGCAACAGAAGAAGAAGTTAGAAATGTTATTCAAAAGGTGGAAGAAGTAGGTTTTAAAGCTCATCCTGATAAAGGAGAAAATCACACGATTGTTGGGGTAGTAGGGGAAGGTGACAGGGAATACATTTTAAACAATATCGAAACTTTCCCAGGGGTTGAAAGGGTTGTAGAGATAACTCAACCTTTCAAATTAGCTAGTAGAACATTCAAATCTAAAGACTCAATATACGACATAGGAGGGATAAAAATAGGAGGAGAAAATTTTTTAACGATTGCTGGACCTTGTGCAGTAGAAAGTAAAAAACAGGTTTTAGAAACCGCTCTATTCTTAAAAGAGAAAGGGGTTAAATTCCTAAGAGGGGGAGCTTATAAACCAAGAACCTCTCCATATTCTTTTCAAGGCTTAAAAGAGGAAGGCCTGAAGATTCTAAAAGAAGTAAGTGATGAAACTGGTCTAAAGATAGTTACAGAAGTTATGGACACCAGAGAGGTCGAGTTGGTTTCAAAATATGCCGATGTTTTACAAATAGGAACAAGAAACATGCAAAATTTTGCTCTTTTAAAAGAAGTAGGCAAGCTTAACAAGCCAGTTTTACTCAAAAGGGGTTTATCAGCTACATATAAAGAATTTTTAATGTCGGCAGAATATATCATTTCTGAAGGAAACAACCAAGTTATACTGTGTGAAAGAGGAATTAGAACATTTACTGATGAAACAAGAAATACATTGGACATCAGTGCAATACCTGTAATCAAAAGATACAGTCATTTACCTATTATTATTGATCCCAGCCACGCTAGTGGAGATTGGAGGTACGTCGCTCCTCTATCAAAAGCTGCTGTAGCCGCTGGTGCAGATGGGTTAATAATAGAAGTACATCCGGATCCTAAAAACGCTCTCTCTGATGGTAAGCAATCTCTAAATTTTGAGCAATTCAGTGAATTAATGGATCAAATAAAAGCCTTATTAGAAATAGACAATAAAATCTTGGCCTAAGACACATACTATACTGTCATTGGAGGAACGATTAATGTTATTTGACACCACGATAATTCTTGGCACTGGATTAATTGGAACTTCATTAGCCCTAGCCTTTAAAGAAACAAAAGAAGTAAGAAATATCATTGGATACGATATCGATAATAATTCTTTAAAAGAAGCTTTAAAGTTAGGAGCTATCGATGAACCTGCGAAAATATCAGATATTTCAAAAGCAGATTTAATAATTTTTGCAACGCCTGTAGAAAGTACAAAAAGTATTTTACATGATACAATTAGTCTAGTAAAAGAAAATACAGTTGTAACCGATGTGGGTAGTACGAAATATAAAATTACGCAACTCTTTGATAGTTTTAAAAACAAAAGGGTCAATTTCATAGGCGGTCATCCATTGGCAGGATCCGAAAAGTCTGGTCCATTAAACGCCAAGGCGGATTTATTCAAAGGGAAAAAATATATATTGATAAAAAGCGCAAATTGTGATCAAGTATATTTTAATAAGTTTGAAAGGTTGATCACAAAAATCGGAGCCATTCCAATAATAATAGATGCCGAAACTCACGATGAAATTCTCTCAGCAACAAGTCATCTGCCTCAGATAATTTCTTATTATCTAGTAAAAACTCTGATGAATTTAAAAGAAGATAATGAAAATTATCTAAAATTAGTCGGAACTGGTTTTAAAGACACAACAAGGTTATCAAAAAGCGATCCCCAAATGTGGATCGATATATTCAAACAAAACAAAGAGAATATACTGCGTGCCATAGAGAATTTTGAAAAAGAGTTAACTGCCTTCAAGAAGAATTTAATCGAAGATAAATACAATGAAATAAAAGATGATTTGAGCAAAATCAGTAAATTTGAGTTGTAAAGGCAAAGGGTGGGCTGCTGGTTTTGGGACCGCAGGTCCCTTCCTTAAAAGGGCGGGGAGCGGGGTGAAAGGGCGCTATTTATAAAGTTTTCAAAATTTCTAGGGGAGGCAAAAAACGAAGTACGAGGAGGTAAAGATGAAAATTGAAGTAACTCCAACAGAAAATATAAATACAGAGATCACCCTACCAGGTGATAAATCAATATCACACAGGGCACTAATCATTGGTTCCCTCGCTGAAGGTGAAACAAAAATACACAACTTTTTAAGTTCTGAAGATACCTTAAGTACGTTAAATATATTAAATTCAATAGGCGCCAATATTAAACAAATTAGCGAAGATGAGGTAATTGTAGAGGGTAAGGGAAAAGATAATTTCATTGAACCATCCAACGTTCTAAACGCAAAAAACTCTGGTACAACAACGCGCTTAATGATGGGTGTGTTATCGGCTCAAAATTTTTACAGTGTAATTACAGGAGACGACTCTTTGAGGGAAAGGCCTATGAAAAGAGTCATAGATCCACTAAGCAAAATGGGTGGACGCTTTTTTGCGAGGAAAAATGGCGAATTTGCTCCCATCACAATATTGGGGACGAAAGATATATCCCCCATTGCTTATAAAACTCCAGTTGCAAGTGCCCAAGTTAAATCTGCAATTTTGTTGGCAGCTTTGTATGCAAAAGGAGAAACTCAAGTAATAGAACCTGCCAAATCTCGTGATCATACGGAAAGAATGTTAAAATATTTTGGTGCCAATATCACTCAAAAAGATACAACCGTTGCTATCCAAGGTCTTACTAACAATCTAAAAGGTCGGGAGTTCTTTGTGCCGGGTGATATATCATCTGCATCTTTTTTCATAGTTGCTGCCCTTATAACAAAAAACTCGACATTATTAATAAAAAATGTGGGAATCAACCCTACCAGAACAGGTATATTATCCGTATTGAAGATGATGGGAGCGGATATAAAGGTAGTCAATGAAAAAACATTAAGCAATGAGCCGGTTGGAGACTTACTCGTAAAAAGTAGTTCGTTACAGGGCGTTGAAATAAAAGGTGAGATGATTCCTTTGATTATCGATGAAATCCCTATATTGGCGATAGCTGCTACCCAAGCCAAAGGAAAAACAACTATACAAGATGCAAAAGAATTACGTTACAAAGAAACAGATAGAATAAGGGCTATCACCAGCGAATTAAAAAAATTGGGCATAGATGTTTTAGAAAAAGAAGATGGTTTTGATATAATCGGAGGCCAAAGAATACGAGGGAACTGTACTTGTGAAAGTTACAACGACCATAGAATAGCAATGTCGCTTGCTATAGCCGGATTGATAGCAGATAATCCTATAGAAATTGATAATTTTGAATGTGTGAATATATCTTTCCCAGAATTTACAGAGATTTTTGAGAAGATAAGGTGTATATGATGAAAAAATTTGGATTATTAGAATACCCCCACAAAGAAAGCTTATCAAAAAAGGTTTTTAATGAATATTTTAAAAAAGCTAATATCGATGCTGTATATGAAGATATAGTCATAGTACCTGATAATTTTGACGATGAAATTAACAAATATATTGATTCTTACGATGGACTCAACGTTACTGTTCCATTCAAAGAAAAAGTGATTAAATATGTCGAACCAGTAGAAGAAGCTAAAGAAATAAATGCGGTTAACTGCATTTTCAATAATAAAGGTTACAACACAGATTGGAAAGGCTTTTATAACTCGTTAAATTCATCAATACTGAAAGAACCGATCGTCTTAGTTGGAGCGGGTGGTGCGAGTAAATCTATCATCTACGCTTTATACAAAATGGGCATAAGAAAGTTGTTTCTTGTGAATCGAACGGTTGAAAAAGCGGAAAAATTGAAAAAACTTTTCTTGTCAAAAATAGATATAAAAATGGAATCTTTTGATAGCCTACAAAGCATAATCCGTACTTCTAAAACCTTCATAAACGCCACTTCTATTGGAATGTTTGGAGAATCATTTAATTTAGAAGTTAGTGACCTTTCCAACCTATCTTTAATTTACGATATTGTTTACAATAATACCCCTCTCCAAAAGATTGCAAAAGAAAACAATATCAAATGTATAGATGGACGCACTTTTTGGTACCATCAGGCGGTAGAAAATTTGAAGATATGGCATATTCATACCCCAGAAATATTCGATGAAACTTTTAAAACTTTTGCTCGAGGTGAATAAAATGCAAGTAAAGATAGCTGGAGACTCACATGGTCCACAGATGATTGGATTAATAGAAGAAATACCAGCAGGGTTAAAAATGGATATAGAAAAAATAAACACTGATCTAAGAAGAAGACAGTTAGGGTACGGTCGTGGGAACAGGATGAAATTAGAAAAAGATGAAGTAATCATCGTTTCAGGATTATGGGAAGGAATAACCACTGGGGCTCCACTGGTTTTAATCATAAACAACAAAGCAAAAAATCCTATCAAAGAAGAAAGACATATTCCAAGACCTGGGCATGGGGATTATTCTTGTTGGTATAAATACGGATTAGATGATCTGAATATATACACGGAAAGGAACAGCGCACGCTGGACAAGTGTACTTACTGCGATAGGGAGCGTTGCCAAACAATTTCTTGAAAATTTTGGTATAACAACGACGAGTTTTGTAAAATCGATTGGAAAAGTTAGTGTCGAAGAAGAAAGGTTTGAAGAAATCCAAAAAGATTTCACTTACTATATCCAAAAAAGAAATGAATCAGAAGTTCAATGTCCTTTTGAAGATATTTCTGTAAAAATGATGGAAGAAATAAAAGAAAATGCCCTAAAAAAAGCAACCACCTTGGGAGGCAGTGTAACAACATTCGCCACAAATGTGAAACCTGGATTGGGAAGTTACGCCGATGTTTTGAACAGAGTTGATTCAAAAATAGGAAAATACTTTATGTCGATCCCTTCTGTGAAAGGGGTTTTTATAGGCAAAGAAGATGTGAGTATCCCTGGATCTGAATTCCAAGATTCTTTCAAAGTGGAAAATAGTGATATACGCAGAACGAAGAATTACGCAGGTGGAATAGAAGCAGGGATAACCAATGGAGAAAATATAATGGTCACTACATACTTCAAACCTATTTCTACACTTGCAAATCCTCTTCCTTCTGTTGATCTTAAAACCAAAGAACCAAAAGAAGCACCTTACATAAGATCTGATTCTGTTGTTATTCCTGCTGCGACGGTAATAACAGAATGTACCATTGCTATTATATTAATGGAAGAAATTATAGACGGATTTGGAAACGATAATATTGAACTCATAAAAGACAGATACTTCAAGAAATATGGTGATATTCGATGAAAATTTTCTTAGTAGGAATGATGGGGTCTGGAAAAACTACCCTTGCAAAAAAGATTTCAAAAGTGCTTTCCATATCTCATATCGACATAGATGAAGAAATCGAAAAAAACGAAAATCTTAAAATAAAAGACATCTTTGAAAGATACGGTGAAGAATACTTCAGGAAATTGGAAAGCGATATTCTCGAAAAATTAGCTGAAAATACTCAATCCATAGTTGTATCAACTGGAGGAGGAATAATCTTAAACCCTAAAAATAGAACCATATTGAAAAAAGAAAATGCCATATACCTGAGTGTCGCTCCTGAAAAGCTTAAAGATCGTGTAAGTTTAGAAAATAGGCCCCTTCTAGCAAACAACAAAGAAAATATTATAAAGATATACCAAGATCGAAAAGAATTATACGAACAATTCAAAACGGTCGATATCACAAATTTAACCGAATGGGAATCGGTTGCTAAAATCCTCTACCAATACGATATCAAAAACAACGCTGAAATAGATTCATCTTTTCAAAAAGTATCAATAAATGCGGGAAGCCTAAAGTCTCTCCCCCCAGATTCCATAGTTTTTACCAGCGAAAAGGTCAATGAACTATACGGAGAGTACCTGCCACAGAAAAAACTTGTCTTACCGAACGGGGAAAAAACAAAAGACATCTCTTTTGTAATAAGGGCTTACGAATATCTACTTGAAAATAATGTTTCTAGAGATAACTTACTTCTTGGGATTGGTGGAGGAACTATAACCGATTTTACAGGTTTTGTTGGCTCCACTTACAAAAGAGGAATGAACTTTTCATTTTACCCTACCACACTTCTTTCTCAGATCGATGCTGCAATAGGCGGAAAAAATGGAATAGATTTCAAAAAATACAAAAATGTCGTGGGAACGATAAACTTACCCAAAGAAGTGGTTATAGATCCGCTTTCCATATTATCTTTAGATGACGAAACATTCATAGAAGGTTTAATCGAAGGTTATAAAATGGCATTGATCTCAGGGAATGATTTTTATAAGTACTTTAAAGAGAATTTGCAAGAAATACTCAACAGGAATCTATATAAATTATCTTTTTTTATTAAAAGATCCGTAGAGGAAAAACTTCGTATAGTGGAACAAGATTTCAAAGATACGGGGTTGAGAAGTTGTTTGAATCTTGGACACACTTTAGGTCACGCCTTTGAAGCCACTACAGGAATCGCACATGGTTTATCGGTAGGATGGGGTTTGATCAAAGAAATAGAATTTTTCTACAAGAAAAAATATTTGAAAGAAAAAGATTATCTAGAAATTAAAGACACATTAGAAACACTTGTTCCTGAAAAAGTTAAAAACATTCAAATAGGAGAAAAAGACATATATTATTATTTATCAAATGACAAAAAAATAGGTGTAAATCAAAAAATAAAGCTGCCAATTTTAAAGTCACCGGGAAATGTCATAATAGAAGAAATCAAAATAAAAGAAGGTGAAATCTTTTGATTCTGATAATAAATGGTCCTAACTTGAATATGTTGGGGAAACGTCCTAAAGGTATCTATGGAACTGAAACCTATGGAGACTTAAAAAACCAGATAAACCATTTTGCACAAAATAATAGTATAGATGTGGAGTTTTTTCAATCAAACTCAGAAGGTCAAATCATAGATAGAATTCAAAAATTGGATTTTGAAGCTTTAATAATCAATCCAGGTGCTTATACACATTATTCTTATGCGATAAGAGATGCCTTGGAAATTGTAAATGTGCCAAAAGTGGAGGTTCATCTAACAAATATCATGGCAAGGGAAAGTTTTAGGCAAACATCTGTTACCTCTTCCTCATGCGATGGGGTCATATCTGGACTAGGATTCTATGGATATATATTAGCTTTAGAATACCTAAAAGAAAAGTTGAAAGAGCAAGCTTAATCATACAAAGCTGCAGGTTACAGGGCGGAGCCCTTTTGCCGTTTTATGCAAAAAGCTTTTTGCTGATCTGTGCAAAATGGTTTGTTTGCAATGCTTTAGAAATGTTTCCCAAAATCTCGTTTGCGTAGCAAACGATGTACCACGCAAACAATGTTTTTAAATGATTTTGACCTTGATTTGGGGTTTTTAAGGGGCTTGCCCCTTAACGTCCGGGTGAAGGGGCGCTAGCACAAGGTTTTAAAGCTTATAAAAACACTATAAAAATCTATCAACTTAGGAGGTAAAAAGTGAAAGAAATCATTTTAGGAATCGTACAAGGTCTAACAGAATTTCTTCCCGTATCCAGTTCAGGACATCTGGCTATATTTTCATCCTTTATGAATATCGATACCAACGTACCGTATTTCGCCCTTCTTCATTTATCCACTTTTTTTGCTGTATTGTTCTTTGTTTGGAAAGAAGTTGTCAATTTGATCAAGGGACTCTTTAAATGGGAAAAAGAATCACTTTCTCTAATCTTTAAATTAATCATTTCTTCGATTCCAGCTGCTATTGTAGGTTTCACTTTGGAATCTTCGATCGAATCAGCCTTTTCTTCTCTTACATTGATTGGGGTTTTTTTAATGGTAACAGCCGTCTTTTTATTAATTTCTGACACACTAAAAGGTAAAAAGAGTTTAGCAGAGATAACCTATGTTGATGCTTTGGTTATAGGTCTCATGCAAGCTATTGCAATATTTCCAGGGATATCAAGAAGCGGTGCAACGTTGTTTGGTGCACTTTTAATGAAAACAAAAAGGGAAGATGCACTGAAATATTCCTTTTTGATGAGCCTTCCTGTAACCTTTGGAGCAGGTATTTTTGAAATAAATAAGGTAACTTTTACTCCTTGGGTAATTTCAGGTGGATTGTTTGCGTTCTTGTTTGGCTTGTTGGGATTGTATCTATTGAAAAAAACGGTCTTAGTTGGAAAACTAAGATATTTTTCATATTATTGTTTTGCTATCGGACTCGTAGCCATTATTATTTAGCAGCTAAAACTTTGTTTAGGTAATCTTATAAAATATTTGATATAATATTTAAGAGAACCTCAATAAAGTAGCAGGGAGTTTATGGTTTGAGAAAACAAGAAAGGCTAAAAAAAATACTTAACATTCTTTCTACAAGTAAATATTCAATACCAGGGCAACAACTTGCTGAAAGATTTGGTGTAACAAGACAAGTAATAGTAAAAGATATTGCTATTCTGAAAGCCCAAGGTTATGATATACAATCTTCACCAAAAGGTTATTCAATGAATAAGAACAATAAACTGATTAAACTGATTGCTGTTAAACACACCCCGGAACAAATTGAAGATGAATTAAAAACCATTGTAAACTGTGGTGGTAGAGTAATTGACGTTTCTGTAGAGCATCCTGTATATGGAGAATTAAGTGGTAGAATTGATGTAGATTCCATCGAAGAAGTAGAAACCTTTATAGCAAAATTAAAGACTTCTAAACCTTTATCAATAATAAACAATGGAGTTCATTTACACAGGATTGAAGTAGAAAACGAGGATCAATTTAACTGCATAAAAAGAGAACTAAAAAAGCGAAAAATTTTGTTAGACTAACCAAGTTTTTGAGATTCCAAAGAAAGTAAAGACCTAAAAGTGAGGGATGAAAAAAATGAAAAAAAGCATTTTAGCAACTCTCATTATCCTACTGTTTTCATTTAGCATATTTGCTGCAGTTGAAGATACTGTTAAAGAGGCCCGTTTCGCTGTTGAGGAGTTATTATCAAAACCAGATAGCGGAGCTTTTGTTCAATTAGTAGAAATGTCAGAAGGCTTAGTAATTTTTCCCACATTTTATAAATTGGGTTATGTGGTTGGTGGACAGTATGGTGAAGGCATTGTATTAAGAAAAGATAGTGAAACAGGAAAATGGTACGGACCATCATTTGTAAACATATATGGATTAAGCTGGGGAGCACAAATAGGAGTACAATCCGCAGCGTTAATTTTAGTTGTAATGAATGAAAAAGGAATGGAAGGGTTCATGGGAAACAACTTTACCTTAGGAGGTTCAGTCGGTATTTCTGCTGGACCATTGGGTAGACAGCTTTCTGCAGATTTAGATTATAAATTACAAGCATCCATTTATTCTTATTCTATTGCAAAGGGTTTCTACGCTGGAGTTTCTGTTGAAGGGGCTTATATAAGAGCAGATGATAATGCCAATGAGGATTATTATAACGAATCTCTTTCACCTGAGCAAATTTTAAAAGAAAAAGAAGTCGATAACGAAGCAAAACAGATAGTAGAACTATTAGAAAAGGCGGTACTAGAAAGCCAGTTAAAAGATAAAGAAATAACTTAAAAAGGTTGCTACTAAAGTTTTAGAAACTCTAAAAACAATAACAAAAATTCAATAAAGGGAGGAAACAAATCATGCCTTACGTAAACACAAAAGATATTTTAGAAAAGGCGAATAAAGAGTACTATGCTGTTGCAGCTTTTAACATTAACAATCTTGAGTTTCTTCAAGCTATTGTCGAAGGAGGGATAGAGAAAAAATCTCCCCTGATAATAGAAACAAGTGAAGGAGCAATGAAGTATGCTGGTATGGGTGATCCTTTGAGAGGAGCAAGCCTGTTTGTAAAAATGGTTAGAGAGTTTGCAGATTCTTTAGATATACCAATCGCTCTGCATTTAGACCACGGGAAGAATTTTAAATATATAATATCCGCAATAAAAGCTGGTTATTCATCTGTAATGATAGATGCATCGGATAAACCTTTGGAAGAAAATATAAAAACTACGAAAGATATTGTAAGAATAGCCCATGCAGCAGGTGTTTCAGTGGAAGCAGAATTAGGAAAGTTAGCTGGAATAGAAGACAACGTCGCTTCAGCTGAATCTGTTCTAGTTAATCCCGATGAGGCGAAATATTTTGTAGAGGAAACCCAAGTTGATTTTCTAGCTCCAGCCATTGGTACTTCCCACGGGGCATTTAAGTTTAAAGGAGAAGCTAAATTAGACTTTGATAGATTGAAAAAAGTTAAAGAATTGACAAAAATGCCTTTGGTACTACACGGTGCTTCAAGTGTTGTGCAAGAAATGGTCGAAATAGCTGAAAATTATGGAGCTGATTTCGGAGGATCAAAAGGTGTCCCTTCAGATATATTGAAAGAAACCGTTCGATTAGGTATAAATAAAGTAAATACTGATACTGACCTTAGAATGGCTTTTGTTGCAGGATTAAGAGAATTCTTGCAGAACAATCCCAAAGAGTTTGATCCTAGAAAATACATGGAAACGGCAAAAACCTATGTGAAAAAAGTTGTTTCTGATAGATTGGAGCTTTTAGGTTCTGCTAATAAAGGTTAACTCAAAGTACAGCCATGGCTTCCATGGTTGTACTTTTTTAATTTTATCCAATCAAGAGTCACTAAGATTGTGAAAAAAAGATTTTGATTTTAAAAGGAGCGCTAATATTAATTTTTAGAATTTCTAGAATAGGAGGATTTCGAATGAAAATACTAGTGATCAACTCCGGAAGTTCATCCTTAAAATATCAAATATTGGAAATGGAAAACGAAAGTTGTCTAGTTAAAGGGTTGGTTGAAAGAATAGGGGAACAAGAATCGGATATTGAACAAGAAAGTGAAGGAAAAGAGTACAAAAACATAACCAAGATAAAAGATCATGAAGAAGCGTTGAAAAAAGTTATGGAATTGATAATTGATCCTGAATATGGATGTTTGAGAGAATTAAGTGAGATAGATGCGGTTGGGCACAGGGTGGTACATGGAGGAGAAGAGTTTTTCTCTTCCGTACTGATAGATGAAGAAGTTATTAAAGCTATAGAAGATAACGCTGATCTTGCTCCTTTACATAATCCTCCCAATTTGATGGGCATAAGAGCAGCTAAAAAATTACTACCCAACGTACCTCAAGTAGCGGTATTTGATACAGCATTTCACCATTCGATGCCAGAAAAGGCATATATGTATGGTTTACCTTACGAACTCTACCAAAAGTACAAGATAAGGCGGTACGGATTTCATGGGACCAGTCACAGGTACGTATCTAAAAAAGCCTCTGAGATATTAAAAAAAGATATGAAGGAATTAAAGATGATAACGGCACATTTAGGTAACGGTGCATCTTTAGCTGCGATTGACAGAGGAAAAGTGATCGACACATCGATGGGGTTCACACCTTTGGAAGGATTGATAATGGGAACAAGAAGTGGAGATATAGATCCAGGCATCGTTCTTTTTCTTACAAGAAAAGGTTACAGCGTTGATGAAGTGGACGATCTGTTGAACAAAAGAAGTGGTGTTTATGGTTTAAGTGAAATGAGCAACGACATGAGAGACATCAGAAAAGGAATAGAAAATGGGGATAAAAAGGCAAAGTTGGCATACGATGTGTATGTATATCGTTTAGCAAAATACATAGGAAGTTATATAACCGTACTAAAAGGATTAGATGTGTTGGTATTCACAGCGGGTGTGGGAGAAAATGACGAACATGTAAGAATGGACGTCTGTGATTACTTAGACTTCTTTGGAGTTAAAATTGATAAAGAAAAAAATACTTTGTTGAATAGAAAAAACGGAATTATCTCGGCTTCGGATTCTGATGTTGACATTTTAATAGTAAAAACTGACGAGGAATTAATGATAGCTCAAGATACTAAAAGAATAGTGGAAGAATCGAATGACAAATAGTAATGCCCGTTTAAAGGGCATTACTATTTGTTGCTATAACTTTTTGCCAAATTATAGTATTCTTCAGCGTGTTCTTTAATTTGCTCAAACTCTTCGTCAGTAAGATTTCTTATGACCTTTGCCGGAACTCCTAACACCAAACTCTTGGGAGGAATTATTTTGTTTTCTGTTACCAAAGCTCCCGCCCCAATAAGACACCCTTCACCTATCTTTGCGCCGTTTAATATAATTGCTCCCATACCTATGAGACAATTATCAGAGATTTCACAGCCGTGTATAATAGCGTTGTGCCCAATAGTAACGTAACTACCAATTATAGTTGGATATTCGGTGTCAATATGAACCACTGAGTTATCTTGTATATTTGAGAATTCTCCAATGGTTATAGAACCAATATCTGCCCTCAATGTGGCATTGTACCAAATACTAGATCCTTTAGCGATCTTTACATCTCCAATAATTTGACAACCAGGAGCTAAAAAAACATCTTCTTCAACAACAGGATATTTGCCTTTGTACTCATGAAGCATAATTTCACCTCTTTAATTTAGCTAAAAGTTTTTGTGGTATAATTATACATCAAAAATAGAATAAAAAAAACCGGATCCACGATGGATCCGGCAAGAATGTCTGGGTTTATCTCAGGGGGATAGGGGGATCTTTCTTTTTCACTTCTATTATAATATAGAATGTGTTAAACTTCAAGGTAAATGAGTTACTATTATATTTAAAACAGTTAAAGATTTGTATACTATTATTAAGCCAAAAATAAGGAGGGATTCTTCTGAATAAAGTCTATGATTTTCACACACACACAATTTTGAGTGATGGAGAATTAATTTGCAGCGAACAAATAAGACGCGCACAAACCCACGGTTATGCAGTTATTGCAATATCTGATCATGTGGATGAGTCCAACATAGATTTTGTTTTAAGTAGTTTGACTAAATTTGTTGATAATGAAAGCAGTTTCTTTG
Organism: Petrotoga sp. DB-2; assembly: GCF_054051725.1. Taxonomy (NCBI): domain Bacteria; kingdom Thermotogati; phylum Thermotogota; class Thermotogae; order Petrotogales; family Petrotogaceae; genus Petrotoga; species Petrotoga sp. DB-2. Next base: position 22,741 of record NZ_JBSVZD010000020.1, read on the forward strand.
AAGGGATCAAGATTTTGAAGGGGGTTGAAATTACACATGTTCCCCCATTATTAATAGATAAACTTGCAAAACATGCAAAAGAAAACGGGGCGGATATTGTGTTGGTTCACGGAGAAACTATAGTTGAACCGGTTTTTCAGAAAACTGACTATTACGCTGTAACATCAAAATATGTAGATATTTTAGCTCACCCTGGTTTAATTACCGAGGAAGAAGTTGCCCTGGCTGCTAGCAATGGAGTTTTCTTAGAATTAAGTGCCAGAAAGGGTCATAGTTTATCCAATGGGCATGTAGCAAAATTGGCTCAAAAATATGATGCAAAATTACTGGTAAATAGCGACGCGCACGGACCAGATGACTTTTTAGACTACGATTTTAGTTTAAAAGTGGCTATGTCTGCTGGTTTAAACATGGAAGAGGCAAAAAAGGTAGTGGAAAGAAACCCTTTAGAATTATTGAAATAATATTTTTAATGGAAGATTTACCAAAAATTTTTATTTCTTTATGTATTTTTAGAACCAAATCACATTATTGGTGTCTAAATTAATGGTTTCATTGCGAGACTTTCTAATTTTAAGGGTGTTGTGTAGTGCCTTTTTTCTATGAAAGGAGGGAATGAAGTGAGCAGCAAAAGAATAAGTGAAAAAGAAGAGAAAAAAATCATGAGAGGAATAGAGAATATTGATTTTGAAGAATCTGAAAAAGACGGTGATACTGTTAAAGTTAAAGTGAAAAAATCCAAGGAAAAAGTAAAATCAGTAGACACTTTTATTTCATTATTAATAAATAAAGCAAAAAAGAATGGCAATAAGTTATCTTATTCCGATATCGATCATGCAATTCCTACAAATGTAGCTGACGAAATAGATAGTGACTACATTGAAAAGATTTACGATGCTTTGGAATCAGAAGGAATAGAAATTTTAGAAGAAGAAGTTGAAGAAGAGCAGGATGCCTTAAATGAAACGGAATATGAAAATGAAGAAATTGAAGAATTATTTTCAGATACAGAGCTTAAAATGTATGACAATATCTCCTTAGGTGATCCTATAAAAATATATCTCAAAGAAATAAGCAAAGTTGAGCTTTTAAGTCCTTCCAGAGAAAGACAACTAGCAAGACGAGCTCAAAAAGGTGATCAAAAGGCCAGAGATGAATTGATAAAGGCAAATTTAAGGTTAGTTATCAGTATAGCCAAAAGGTACACGGGTAGAGGGTTGACTTTTTTAGATTTGATCCAAGAGGGAAATATCGGATTGATAAAGGCTGTAGACAAATTTGACTGGAGGAAAGGTTTTAAGTTCTCTACTTATGCAACATGGTGGATTAGGCAGGCAATTACTAGAGCCATAGCCGATCAAGCAAGAACGATTAGAATCCCCGTTCATTTAGTCGAAACTATAAACAGAATGAACAAAGTTATCAGAGAGTATTTACAAGAAAACGGAGATTATCCTTCAGCAAAAGAACTTGCAGAAATTTTAGATAAACCAGAAGATAAAATTAATGAAATCCTAATGAGTGCAAAAGATGTACTTTCTTTAAATTCACCTATTTCTAGCGGTAATGGTGATGATGAAGAATCAGAAACGGGAGATTTTATAAGTACCGATGAAACAACACCAGAAGAAGAAGCTCAAAAAATGATTATGAAAGAAAGGTTGGAGGAAGTCCTTGACACTTTAAATTCTAAAGAGGCATTGGTTTTGAAAATGAGGTATGGATTCTTAGATGGTAAACAGAAGACCTTAGAAGAAGTTGGACAGTTCTTCAACGTTACAAGGGAAAGAATAAGGCAGATAGAAACTAAGGCGTTGAGAAAATTGAGACATCCTAACAGAGTAGCTCAATTAAAAGATATTGTAGAAAGTTAACAAATTAAACCGCCTCTTTGAGGCGGTTTTTTAATTTTCATCGATGGTTGCTCCAATTATAGCAATATTTTTTACATATTTTCCCCATTGAGGGCATCATCCAACGTATGCCAAACAAGGGTGAAGCATTTAGTTCTCATAGGAAATTTAGAGATATCAGAAAAAATTTTTATCCCATCTACTAATTCTTTATCAAATTCTTTACCTTGTGACATCTTAATAATTTCTTGCAAAATTTTATTTGCCTCGTTTACTGTTTTTCCTTCAAGGTATTCACACATCATCGAAGCACTTGCCTGACTTATAATACAACCATGTCCTGTGAAAGTAATTTCTTTTATTATGTTATCTTCTACTTTCAAATAAAGGGTTATCTCATCTCCACAAGATAAATTCTTTCCTTCAGCTTTCTTAGCGTTTTTTATCTCTTTTTTGTACCTCTCATTTTTTGCATAATCTAATATTATATCAGAGTAAAGTTCTTCTAAACCTATTTCAACCACTCCCAAACTTTTTTTAATCCTTCACATAATTTATCAACATCTTCTTCTTCGTTATACAAATAGAAGCTTACCCTGCAAGTGGCGGTTGTACCAAACTCTTTCATCAATGGCTGTGCACAATGATGACCACTTCTAATTGCTACTCCAGTTAAATCGTTCAATAAATGAGCTACATCGTGTGGATGTACACCTTTGATATTGAAGGATATTATTGACTGTTGCCTTTCGTCTTGGGGACCGAATATTTCTAAAAAATCCAACTCTTTTAATTTTTTGAGAGCATAAGAGGTAAGTTGTTTATCATGTTCTTGAATATTATCCATGCCAATACTTTCAAGTATTTCTATAGCTTTAGCTAATCCTACTGCTCCATCAACGTTTGGAGTTCCCGCTTCAAATTTGTAAGGTAACACGTTAAAAGTAGTCCCATCGGTAGAAACTTTGTCGATCATTTCTCCACCAAACAAAAAAGGGGTCATCATATTTAAATACTTTCTTTTTCCATACAAAACACCTATTCCTGTGGGTCCGAGCATCTTATGGCCAGAAAAGGCTAGAAAGTCACAATCCATATTCTTCACATCAATAGGCATGTGTGGTACAGCTTGGGCACCGTCCACAACAATAATTATATCTTGTCTAATATTTCTAAGCTGTTTTACTAAAGTATTAACTGGGATAAGTTGACCGGTTACATTTGACAAAGCGGTAATACTTACTAACTTAGTTTTGTTGGTAACATGCTTGAGAAAATCAGATAAATCAAAAATTCCATTTTTTGCGGAATAGTACTTTACCTTTAAATTAAAAATTTTAGATATCTGCTGCCAAGGAACAAAGTTTGCATGATGTTCTATTGTAGATATCAAAATTTCGTCATCAGATTGCAAAATATTTGAAACTGCAACGGAATATGCTATAAGATTAAGAGATTCAGTCGCACCTTTTGTGAAAATAACTTCTTCGGCTTCAGCGTTTATGAAATTTGCAACTTTACTCCTTGCATCTTCATAATACTGAGTAGCTTCAGCTGCTAAGGTATGTGTTGATCTGTGGACGTTGGCATGATGGTTGAGGCTGTATTCATTTACAGCATCCATAACTTCCTTTGGTCTTAATGTCGTGGCAGCATTGTCAAGATAGATCAATTTATGCCCGTTTATTTTTCTTTTTAAAGCTGGAAATATCTCCTCATATTCTTTGGAAGATAACATCTTTTACCACCTGACTCATCCCTTCATCGAATACTTTAATTCCATCTATGGCAGATTCAAATAAACCTGAAGAGATTAACTTTTTAGCTTCTTCCAACGAGAATCCACGAGTCATCAAATAATATAATTTTTCCTTTTCAATAGAACCTACTGTAGCAGCATGTGCGGCATTTACTTCATTTTCATCCACCAACAAACTGGGGAGCGCTTCGGCTTTGGCTTTTTCAGAAAGGGTTAAAGTGTACTCTGATTCGGATGCATTAGCCTCTTTTGCACCCTTTTTCAAATCTAAGAAACCCCTGAATATCGCCTTTGCTTTGTCTTTTATAACGCCTTTGGCATCAATTGCACCAGTTGTTTCAGGTGAATAGAACCTCATTAAATAAAGCATGTCAATAACGTTATCCTTATCTCCCAAAAAATAAGGGAACAATTGAGCCTGTGCGCCTTCTCCTGCAAGTCTAAACACAATATGAGGTGAGGTAATTCTTCCACCAATATTTAGATCTATGACTTCAACTTTTCCATTTTTTTGTACTTCAATAAGTGTGTTATCAATGTTTATACTGTCGTTGTTACATAAGTTTATATTTATCAGTTCTAAAGAAGCATTTTCCTTCACTACTATTCTATTTGAAGTCGTTCTAAATAACTTTTCATTTTTGCTTGGCATTAAATACCTAATTACTGTGGCTTTAGAGAATGGGCTTATGTTATAAACTGAGGTCTCATAAATTGGGAACTTCCAGTCATACGTCAAAGTAATCGGTTCTCTTTCTTCTCCTTCGTTGGTTTTTAGATAAAAACCAGTATTAGAAAAAGCTTCAGCCATCAATAAAAACTTCCTATGAGCACCTTCAAAGTCGTATTTGGCTAAAATTTCTATTCCATCCTGGTCGATTCCATTCAAACCTAATATCTTCCCTGTTGTGCTAACAGGGACAAAGGAAACGTATTTATCTGGTTCATACCCATTTAATTTAGCCCTTTTCCATTTAGGGAAACCCCAATTTTTGTAAGCTTCGTATCTATAATTTTTGAATGTTTTTAACATTTCATTAGAGATGTGTTCCAATGATGCTTGAAATTCGTAATCCCCGTAATCTCTTTTTGGTGTAATTTGAGGAACTTGCCATTCAACCGCTTTTAGATCTTTATGCCTCATATCTATAGGTTTCTCAAAAATTGTCTCCATGGTTGTTCACTCCTTGTTATAACTATTTCAGTCAAAATGGTTATCCTATGCTTGATTCTACTTCTAAATTAATTAATCTATTCAGTTCGATAGCGTACTCTAATGGAAGCTCTTTTGCAAAAGGCTCTACAAAACCTCTAACTACCATGGCTTTAGCCTCAGCTTCACTTAACCCTCTACTCATCAAATAGTAAATCTGCTCTTCTTTGATTCTACCTATACGCGCTTCGTGTCCAACATCCGCTTCATCAGTGTAAACCTCGATAAGAGGCACGGTATCACTTTTAGATTCGTTATCAAGCATCAAGGCCTGACAAGAAACAGAAGCTTTTGCACCTTTGGCGTTTTCTCCTATCTTCAACCATCCTCTGTAAAAAGCCCAACCACCACCGATACTTATACTTCGTGCATCAACATTTGCGCTAGTATATGGTGCGAACATGAAAACTTTTGAACCTGAATCCATATGCTGGTTCGGCCCAGCATAAGTGATCGCTTTAGTTTCCGTTTTCGCTCCTTTGCCTTTGAGTATTGAAGATGGGTATATCATCGTTTTATGACTCCCCAAAGAGCCTGAAACCCATTCCATTATACCATCTTCATCAACAATTGCTCTTTTTGTATTCAAATTGTATGTGTTTTTACTCCAATTCTGAATCGTTGCATATTTTACCCTGGCGCCTTTTTTTACGTATATTTCTACCATACCTGCATGAAGGTTTGTTATTTCATAATAAGGTGCAGAACAGCCTTCTATGAATGCCACCTCACTACCTTCATCGGCAACAATTATTGTATGCTCCATTTGACCCATTCCCGGGTTATTCATCCTAAAATAGGCTTGAAGAGGTAATGGAACCTTTACACCTTTTGGAATGTATAAAAATGTACCTCCACTCCACACGGCACCATGTAAAGCGGCATACTTATGGTTTGTAGGGGCAACTGCCTTCATGAAATACTCTTTAACCAAGTCCGGGTATTCTTTTACGGCACTTTCCATATTTAAAAATATAACTCCCAAATTTTCAAGCTCTTTTTTTATATTTTGATAAACGATTTCCGAGTCGTACTGCGCTCCAACACCAGCTAAAGCCTTTTTTTCTGCCTCTGGTATTCCTAATTTATCGAAAGTATCCCTTATCTCGGCAGGAACGTCATCCCACGATGTAGACTTTTTTGCCTTTGGCCTAATGTATGCAACTATTTTACTTACATCTAAGTCAGAAACATCAACCCCGAATCGGGGATCTCTCCATGTGTCAAATATATGTAAAGATTTTAAACGTAAGTCTCTCATCCAGGCAGGCTCTTCTTTCTGTTCAGATATTTCCTGAACTACCTTTTCGTTTAAACCTGGAATAGTTTTGTAGGCATACGTTTCTGGATTTCTAAAATCGAATTTGCTCTGGTCTACCAACAAATCTTCTATATTAACATTTTCATTTTTTGCCATAATTTCACTCCTCAGAAATAGTTATTCCCATTTCTTGCTCCAACGTTGAGTAACCGCTTTCCTCTATCTCTTTAGCTAATTCTTCTGATCCAGTTTTAACTATCTTCCCATCGATATATATGTGCACGAAATCTGGAACAACAAAATTCAAGATTCTTTGATAGTGTGTAATCAGCAATATGCCCATATCTTCAGTTTTTACTCTGTTGATGTTTTCTGCAACTATCCTCAAGGCATCAATATCTAAACCGGAATCTATCTCATCCAATATACTCAATTTTGGTTTGAGAAAACCCATTTGTAATATTTCGCTTTTTTTCTTTTCACCACCAGAAAACCCTGTATTGATATATCTCTCAAGAAATTCCCCGTTGAGATCTAAATTTTGGGATAACTTAGATATTACTTTATTCAATTCCAATAGTGTAATTTTATCTTCTTTATGAATGTTTCTAAAAGAATTAATCAAAAATTGTCTCATTTTTATACCTTCAACCTCTTCAGGAGTCTGAAAAGACATAAACAAACCTAATTTAGCCCTTTCATCTGTAGAAAGATCTAAAATAGATTGCCCTTCAAATAAGATATCTCCTGAGGTAACTTGGTACTTTGGATTTCCCATGATAACATGGGCTAATGTAGATTTTCCAGACCCATTTGGACCCATTAACGCATGTATCTCACCCTTATTTATAGTTAAGTTAACGCCTTTTAATATTTCAACATCTTCATCTCTAACTTTTGCCTTTAAATCCTGTATTTCCAAAAGAGCTGACATCACTTTTCCTCCTTCTAATCCGCTATCTTGTTTTTTTTACATATCTTACTTTTAAATTCTACCATATTAGTCAACTTTAAGTCAAGAAAATTTGTACAAAAAGAAGTACATTAAACAACTCTTAAAGTTTAAAGTAGAATATCCATAATTGGTTAAATTTCAACGTATTTTAAATCCCAATGTCTAAGTCTTAAATGATCCCCCTTATTTCCTCTAAAGTTGAAATTCTTGCTTTTTTCATGTATTCTTCTATACCCTCAATTATTTCAACACAAGCCTTGGGATTGATAAAATTAGCGGTACCTACTTGCACAGCCCACGCACCTGCCATTATGAATTCAATAGCATCTTTATAATCCATAATTCCGCCAAGACCTATAACAGGAACATCAACAGCTTTTGAAACTTCATACACCATTCTTAAGGCAATAGGCTTGATACAAGGTCCCGATAGACCCGCAGTTATATTATCGAAGATGGCTTTTTTCTTGCTTATATCTATCGCTAAGGCAGGAAAAGTGTTTACAAGTGATAGTGCGTCCGCTCCTGCTTCAACACAACTTTCAGCCATTTCAACTATATTTTCAGCACTTGGAGATAATTTTACCATGAGGGGCTTTTTGCAAACTTTCCTAACTTGTGTTACAACGTTGTTAGCTATTTCTGCCTTGGTACCAAAAGAAATGCCTCCTTCTTTTACGTTGGGGCAAGAAATGTTCAACTCTATCATATCTATTTCGGTTTGATTCAGTTTCTCAACAGAAATAACGTATTCTTCGATTGTATTTCCACTAACATTGGCAATTATCACCGTATCTTGACTGTTTAGGAAAGGGAGCTCTTCTTCAATAAATGCATCTATGCCGGGATTTTGTAAGCCAATACTGTTCATTATTCCGCCTGTGGTTTCATGAATCCGTACACCTTTATTTCCTTCTCTTTGTCTTAAAGTTAGCCCTTTGGTGGATAGTCCACCTAATTTAGAGATGGGAAAGTATTCTGAAAACTCTCTACCAAAACCAAAAGTCCCAGAAGCAGCTATTACTGGATTTTTAAACTCTACCCCAGCAATGTTTACTTTGGTATCAATCATCAAAAAATACCTCCTCTCCCTTAAAAACAGGCCCCTCTTTACATACCCTTTTCATCCCAGATTTTGTCTTTATACTGCATCCCAAGCATGCCCCCATACCACAAGCCATGATATTTTCCATAGAGACAAAAACAGGAATCTTATTTTCACATTTTTCAACTACTTTTTTCATCATGGGAGAAGGGCCACAAGTGAAAACAACATCATATTTTTCTGGTTTGAAGATATCCGTTATGAAACCTTTTTGACCTGTAGAACCATCTTCGGTCGTTATATAGATCTTATCCACATACTTTTGTACGTAGTCCATATAATAAACTTCATTTGTGAATCCGGCATAAAAATCTATCCCTGTATTCAACTTTTTTGCCAAATAAATCATTGGAGCTATACCTATGCCACCTGAAATTAAAGCGACCTTTCCACTCACACTCAAATTAAAACCGTTTCCCAAGGGACCTAAAACCTTTAACTTATCTTTTGGTTTTAGTTTAGATAGGTAATTTGTTCCTCGACCAACAACTTTGTACAAGAAAGTCAAAACGCTTTCTTCTACATTGCATATACTAAAAGGTCTAGACAAAAGAGGATCCAGGTCCCAACTACGCAACATATAAAACTGTCCAGGATCACCCAAACTGTCGTTGGATTCGATCTGAACTTTTAACTCGAATATATCTTTTGCGATTTCAGTATTAGAGAAAATATCTACTTCCCTATACCCCTCTTTCACTATCAATATCCTCCCTCATTTCAAGTACGGCTTTTCTGGCATAATCTGCAAATCTTTGGTTCCCATCTTCGTAGTTTTTATAAGCGGTAATTATTCCCCTTGAAGAGTTAATAGCGCCGCCATTACCTTTGTTTAAATAAAGGGAAACGTCTTTTCCAGTAGCCCCCTGATGACCGTATCCAGGGATCAAAAAGAACATATTTTTGTATCTATTTCTAATTTCTTTTGCTTCCTCAACATGTGTCCCACCTACAACCGCACCTATTGAACTGTAGCCACAACTTCCTCGGTACTTAGCCCCTATTTCATTGAGTTTGTCTCCGACAATGTAATAAAGATATTCATCTTTTGGAGATACTTTCAAATACTGGATGTCTTTGGCTCCTGGATTCGATGTTCTTAGAAGCACGAAGACTCCTTTTTCTCCACTTTCGATGTATTTAAGGAAAGGTGTTAAGGTATCAAAACCAAGATATGGATTCAAGGTTATAAAATCAACCTCAAACTCACCTTCAAAATGAGCTTTAGCGTACATCTCAGCGGTGGATGAAATATCTCCTCTTTTTATATCCCCGATTGTTATCTTTTTTATACTTCTTAAATATTCTATCGTTTTTTTATACCCTAAAAGACCTTTTATGCCGTATGCTTCATAAAATGCTATTTGTAATTTATAGACAGGTACTAAATCATGTGTTTTATCTATTATCTCTTTGTTGAATTCGAACAAAACTTCATCAATATCTTGATACTTTTCTTTTAAGTTAACCGGTATATAATCTAAATGCGTATCCAATCCGACACAAACATTCCCCTTTTTTTCAACCTCGTTGAATAATCTATCTATTATCAAATTTGACACTCCCCTTTTTATATTTGATCTCTCCCTTTCGAATTGTTGCTATAACTTCTCCATAAAATTCCATCCCATCAAAAGGTGTATTTTTACCTTTGGATAAAAATTCGTCTTTGTTGATTTTAACCTTTTTTTCTAGATCTACAATAACTACATCCCCATCGTATCCTGTTTGTATCTTTCCTTTTTTAACCCCTAACATTTGTGCTGGTTTTGAAGACATAAGTTGAGATAAGCGATTCAGTGTAATTTCTTCACTTTTTACCAACTTCGTATAACAAACGGGGAAAGCAGTTTCTAACCCTGAGATACCAGGTGCCCCTTTTTCTTTGTCTTCCATAGAATGAGGGGCATGATCAGTTGCTATAATATCTACAGTTCCATCCTTTATTCCCTTGATTATTTCCAAAACATCTTCTTTTTCTCTTATTGGAGGATTTACTTTGTAATCGTAATTGTATAAGGCTAAGTGGTGGGGGGTAACTTCGCAGGTAAGATTTTGTATCTCTCTTTTCGCCTTCCTTATACCTTCTATTGCCTCTTTCGTACTTACGTGGGCTAAATGAAGCCAAGCACCTGTCAATTTCGCAAGGTATATATCTCTAAAAGTCATCAAATTCTCGGAAAGTCTCGTGTTTATCGTTACTATTTCATTGTCTTCTTCATGTGCTATGATAGTTAACCCTTTCTTCTTTGCCTTCACCATCGCCAAATACATAGTTAAATTTGATTGAACACCTTTTCCATCATCAGATATAAATTTCACATTATTATCTATATAATCCAAATGTTCTAAAGATTTTCCATCAAAGTTCTTTGTGATAGAAACCGTTTGGTGAATATCGATCAAATTTAACTCCTTAGCTTTGTTCAACACATAATTAACAACTTTCATATCACTGCATATAGGATTGGTATTACCCATTAGATTCACACATGTGTATCCGCCTTTCAACGCTGCTAAACTACCAGAATGTAAATCCTCTTTATAAGTATAACCAGGATCTCTGAAGTGCGCATGCATATCTACAAATGCTGGCATAACAACCAAACCTTTTGCATCTATAGTATAAGCATCGTAATTCAAATCTTTGCCATAATTTTCTATCTTTCCATCTTTAATGTACAAATCTCCAAACAAATCTTTTTCTTCATCAACAATCCTACAATTTTTAATCAGAATATTTATTTTAATTCACCCCCCTAGATAGATTCTTTTTTATTCTCTCAATTTTACTACTAATGTTAATAAATAGAAAAAAAGTAGTGTTAACTTTGCTTGACTTCAAGTTTAACACTACCTTTGGCTTTTATGAAAATAAACCAATTGAAAATCTTTTTATCTCTAACTGTCTATATAAACTCTATTCTTAACTCCCTTCAATCTGGAATCGTTAATACTACAGTCTCTTTCGATCGTATTTTATTCCATCATATTTCCTTTTCTCTTTTAACTTTTTTATGGTTTAAAAGCTTCCTATTTCTTTATTTTTTATGGTAGAGAAACCTCAAAGGAATATCTCTTAAGGTCCCTCTGATTGTAAATATAGAGGATATTTTTCCCATCGGCATTTACATTTTTATCAAAGGCAAACTTCGGATAGTAGAGCAAATTTGGGCTATTTATATATAATCTTATATTCAGATCTTCATCTAATACGAATATTTCCATTTCTCCTTGAATCTATGAAATACACTAAGCCGTTCTCTGACAAAAGATACACATTACCTTTTTGAGTAACTATATCCAATATTTCGTTTTCATTGTCATGTAGATTAACAACAAAGCTTTCATCCTACTTTCTCTGTTTTTCAAATAAAAGAAGAATTCGATTCAACTGTTACTCCCATTAGTATATGAAATGAATATCTTTTCGAAATTCACCATTTGTTTTTCTATGCTCACTATTTCTACATTACGTGATTTGAAAAAATCAATAACCTCATATAATTCTGAAGATGTTTTGAAGTCAACTGTAAGGTCGTAAACGTTACTCTCTTTTGTCAATTCTGTAATGCCAATTTTATCAAGTTCTCTTTCTAAGGTATCTTCTGATCTTACTTTAATCTTGTAACCTGTTGCACTGAATACATCCATTAGCTTTTTCTTATCTTCACACACAACTATTTTCCCATTGTTTATTATCGCAACTCTATCCGCTATTTCTTCAACTAATGCCATATCATGAGTAGAAAGTAAAATGCTCTTTCCTCTTTCTTTCACGTTTGTTAACAATCTTCTAAATTCTACATTAGAAATTACGTCGAGTCCAAGAGTAGGTTCATCCAATAGCAGAACATCAGTATCCGCTGCTAAACAAACAGCAAGGGCTGTTTTTTGCTGCATTCCCCTTGAAAGTGTATAAACCACTTCGTTGGCTTTTTCTTTAATTCCCAAAAAATCTAAAATATCTAAGGCTTCATTTTTCGATATCTTTTTCCCCCTGATCCCAACAAAATACTGTATATTTTCAATTGGGGTTAACCTGTGATAAAGGTTCCTGCTCCCTTCCAAAACTACACTTATCTGTTTAAGAGCTTTAGACCTTTCTGTTTTCAAATCATAATCTTTTATTTTTATCTTTCCTTCATCGAAAACAAGAAGGCCACATATACTTTTGATGGTAGTTGTTTTTCCTGCACCATTTGGGCCAAGGAGTGCGAAGATCTCTCCTTCTTTTACATGAAATGAAATCTTATCTACTGCTGTAAGCATTTCTTTTGAAGTTCTTTGTGGGTATCTTTTTAGTAAATCATTAACTTCAATAACGTTCATCTATTTCACCACCCTTTAATATTGTCCCAGAGTTCCTTTAACCATGGCACGTTTTTCAAAACCCCTGAATATAATTATTCCTACCAAAAGAAATAAAGCTGCAGTTATCCACAAAATAACGTGGTCTTGAATAGGAAACTGATAAAAATTTGTTCCTGTAACCGCCATTCTTCTCATCATCCCTGTTGCTTTTACCATTGGCAAAAGTTCAAATCAAAGAGCATCAACTTCAAACATCAAAATTGCTAGGAAAGCAAAAGTACATATTTGAATGAATGAAGAAATCTTTTTAAATATCAAAGCCATTCCTCCCAGAATTAAACCAACACCAACCGCACTAATAGAACCAAGAATAATTAAATAGAGGAGAGTAAAAAGGTCGAAATTCAAAGTTCTTCCTGTTGTAAAAGCTGCTAAATACATTAAAGGTACTATCATTAGAACGTTTATGCAAAAATCACTTATCACATGAAAAATCATTTGAAACTCAAATTTTACTGGAGACATAAACAGTTGTTCCAAAGTTCCTCTTTCTGCCTCTTGAATTATCCAATATGAAACACCTTGGAACGAAGCTAAAAACATTATCCACATGAAATAACTCACAATGATCCCATCTATGGTATCTCCGAAATTAGGTCCACTTGCTATCTTAAATCCAAAAAATATAAGATAGAAGATGATGAAAAGTATTATGAATGAAGAAACTGTGTCAAAAAAATATCTCTTCATTTCAATAAAATTTTTCTTGAAATTTGCAACAAAAGCATTTACCATCCTTCATCCCTCCATTTAAAAATAAAACAAAAAATTCATTCTTTTGATTTAATCTTTGTTTAAAAAGCACTTGTTACAAGCAATTTTCATCCTTCCTAATTTTATTATACACTTTTCCATATGATTTTCAACTGTTTTTTTAATTGACTTCAAATATACATTAATAAAGTATGCTATGGCTAACCGAATACTGTACCACCCTGCTAACCTAATTATGTACCATATAGAAAGAAGAAGTTCTTTTCTTT
>NZ_JBSVZD010000021.1:0-35037 GCF_054051725.1 Petrotoga sp. DB-2
TTCTTACATGATACCAGATTATTTAATCATTTGTTCATATTTCATTTTTTCTACCCACACTTTTTGGAAGAGAACCCTAAAAAATTTCAAAAAAATATACCTCACCCAAAAAGATAGAAAGATATAAGTTCCGATAATTTTTATATTTTATTAAGACCTTGTGTGATTTTTACGGCCGATGAAAGAGAGTCCAAATAAGTAGTTCTCGTACCTAAAGTATAGGCAGAAAGAGGCATAATAAATGTACCATGAATATCGAAACTCTCAAAATCTCCATTAGTTTTTTTCTGCTTAAAGCCCGCCCCTTGATGCTTTACATAGTATTCATTTCCAAATTTACCTAAATACATCATCACGTGACCTTTCATAAAAAGAATATCCCCGGTTTTTAAACCATCTAATATTATTTTTCTTTCCTCTGTTTGCTGAGGGAAAGAAGTTCTTTCAGCAGGAGTCATGATTTCTTGATACTTAGTATCTCTTGGCAAATATATTCCAAAACACTTAAATATATCCATTATGAAACGCGAACAATCTCTATTGTAATCGCTCCCTCCCCAGCCATATCTTTCACCAACCATTTTAAACGCTTGTTTAATTAAATTTCTCTGGTTGAAATCAAGGAAAGAAGTTTTTACTTCTTTTGCCGAAGAAATTGGGAAAATCCCATATGTTTCATTGTCCAATCTATTTTTAAGAGGGATTTTTATCGGATAACACCCCTCAGGAAATAAGGTGTTCGTTTCAAAATAAAATCTATTTGTTTCATCTTCATTTGCTAGAACTAACTTATCTCCCATCTGAAAATGAAATTTACCAATTATAGGCATCTCTTCAGTGCAAATTTTACTTTCCATCAATATTAGAGTTCTTGTCGATTTATTATAATCAAAAAACTCTTTTTTAGAAACTTCGATTAAATTTTTTCTATTTATCCACCCTGAATAAAAAGAACTCTGAACAAAATACCAATTTACTTCAAAACTTCTTCTGTATATTAAAATAGGTTCTCCTGGTGAAAGAGTGGTGAGCCTGGTAATATCATGAAAAGGATAATTTGGTGTTATTCCTAATGGATGTCTGAAAGGAACGGATTTTAGGCCGCTTCTATCAGTTACTAAGCCAAAAGATATTGAAATATCCTCAGAAATCCCTTTTTTGAAATCTCGAAAATTTGAAAGAAACTTTTTTAATTTATCTTTGTTCAATGGTCTTATTTTTTCACCATCTTTGAAAAATAAATTTTCTTCGATTAATTTTTCTAAATCTTCCAACGGCATTACCTTTTCAATTTCGTTTATAAAATTATTTGCTATTATTTCATTTTTTACATTTGAAAAATCGTAATAATAGTTTTCTAAATGAGATTCAACCATCTTCTTATGAAGAAGATGGTTGAATGATTTTATTTCATATTCATCCATCAAAATTTCATCGGGGTTATCCAATCTATCTATCCAAAAATCAGGATCATATAACCTTTTATCTTTTAAATGAGTACATATAAATTCATTTAACATTCTTTATCTCCATTCGCTATTTTCAATATCCCTTTTTATTAAATCATCATAAATTTCTCTTCTTGTTATCAGCTTATGTTTTCCATTGTTAACTAAAACAATGGCAGGTTTTAGAAAACCATTATAATTACTTGACATCGAATAGGTATAATCTCCAGTAGAGGGGATCGCTAACAAATCTCCAGGTTTTATTTCTGGAAGGCAAGTCTCTTCAATTAAAATATCTCCTGATTCACAAGCCCTACCAGCTATTGTAACCTTTTCTAAGTTTGTTTTATCTTTTGACCGATTAGCAATAAACGCCTCATATTTTGCACCATACAATGCAGGCCT
Source organism: Petrotoga sp. DB-2 (assembly GCF_054051725.1). Lineage (NCBI taxonomy): Bacteria > Thermotogati > Thermotogota > Thermotogae > Petrotogales > Petrotogaceae > Petrotoga > Petrotoga sp. DB-2. The sequence continues at coordinate 1,854 of NZ_JBSVZD010000021.1, forward strand.
AATATTATCAGCCATACCTCCATCAACAACTATGTATTTTTTATTTTCGGTCTTCTTGATCGTTCCAACAGTGTAAAATGTGGTTCCAGCGTTAGAAATAATATATCTACCTGGTTCTACTATTATTTTTGGAGAAGGATAATGAAATTTACTTGATAAAAATCTAACTTCTTGAATGACACCTTTTATAGCATTTTGAATATCTATAGCTTTTTCAAAAGTCGAGTGTGCTACACCAAATCCTCCACCAATATCAATTTCTGGTAAAACAACCCCTGTTTCTTCTCTTATTTTATTTAAAAGATCAAAAAAAATCTTTACTAACACCACATAAGGTTCTGCCTCGTTTATTTGAGAGCCTATATGTGCATGAATACCTTTTATCTCCAAGTTTTCAGAATTTTTGATGGATTTAATAAGTTTCAACATGTCATCAAAAGGCATCCCAAATTTGGAATTTTTTTGACCGGTTGAAATATACTTATGAGTGTCTGGAGAAATGTTGGGGATAACCCTAAAATAAATTTTTGTCTTTTTTCTTAATCTTTTACTGATCTTTTCAATGTTTCTAAATTCATCTTCATTATCAACTATAATGTGACCTGCATCATTCTCTAGAGCCATAAGTAATTCTTCGTTAGTCTTACTGTTGCCGTTAAAGAAAATTTTGTTTACAGGAAAAGAACTATGAAAGGCTATATACAGTTCTCCACCCGAAACCACCTCTAAAGACACATTTTCACTTTGTAAAATTCTACAAAGCTCTGTATTCAAAAATGCCTTCGAAGCATAAGCGATTTCATAATTAGTATAATCAGCGCTATCGAAGACATTTTTTATCCTTTTGATGTTCTCCCTAATTTTAATTTCGTCCAACACTAATAATGGAGTACCATACTCATTAGCTAAGTGAGTACTTTTTACACCAGAAATTTCCAATACACCATCTTTATCTATTTTCAAGTTACCCGTTAAAAACATCTTTTCTCCTTAATCTTCTTTAGTATAAAGATAATAATAATCTCCAGGCCAGATGGGATTATCTATCCACCCTTTTAACCAAGAGCGTTGAACCCTTATCCCTTCTGGCTGATAAAGTGGAACACAAACCGCATGTTTTGATACGAATTTTTGAACTTCTATATAGATTTCTTCTCTTTTTTGAAGATCTGTTTCAACTGCGGCTTTTTCTATCATCTCGTTAAGTGATTGCCCACCAAATTCTGGTCTTGCTAAAGTTGCAAAAGGTACATAATTTTCTCCATAATATAATCCATAACGACCTTCACTATGATAATATGTAAAAATGAAATTGTGAGGATCAGGATAATCTGCTATCCATGATATAACAAAAGCAGGCATCATCAGGTTTTCTCTTTGGTCAAGATAAGTTGCCCAGGGAATCCCTCTAACCTCAACTTGAAACCTTGGATTGATTTTTTCCAAATTATCTCTTATGTTTTCTGCAGCTATTCTCCTTGTATCATTCCCTGTATTATATAATATTGACATTTTAAAACCAGTTTGCCATAATCTTCCATTATAAGCACGTTTAAAATAGTCTTCAGCTTTTTGAAGGTCAAATTCATATAACGGAAGAGTTTCATCAAAACCTAAGAATCCAATTGGTAAAGCTGTTGGTATACGCGTTCCCAGCCCATTTAAAACTCCTTCTATCATACCCTCATAATCAAACGAATAAGCAAAACCTAATCTTACATTTTCGTCTTTAAAAAAGTCAGTTGGTATTCCTTCTCCATCTAACTGACCCGATCCTATGTAAGGCGATTCCGGATTAATTGTCCAATTAAATTGCAAACTCTGAGTTTGAACTTCAGGTGTACCTTCAAAAACTGTTACATCTTTCATCGATTTTACGATATCTAAATATTCAACAGGAGTATCTACAATATCGGCATCGCCTGTTTCAAGCATAGCTCTTCTTGTTGACCACTCGTCTACAGCTTGAATGATTACTCTTCTTATTGGGGCGGGGCCTCTCCAGTAATCGTCGAATCGTTCGAGCGTTACCCTTTGTTGAGCGTGATCCCATTCGACCAATTCATACGGACCAGTTCCCATGGCATGGTCTGCGTATGGAGATTGTTCTTTTGTCCATCCGTGATACTTCCACCAACCTTCTGCATTTCCATCCCATATACCTATTTCTACAGAATATTCTTTGTCTAATATCGCACCCCAACCACTTCCTGAAGCGAGTACATTCAAAAATGGGGCGAAAGGTCTTGCCAAATGAACATGAACTTCGTTGCCTTGAACTTCTACTGCAGGATCTATAACATCATAATAGAAATTAACTAGAGAATCTTCGTATTCTGGAGTTGTTGGATTCATATCATCATCAAATATCGTGCCCCATGAAGCACCTACATAATCTTCTACCAAAATTTTAATATCTGAAACCCCAAACATAGGATCTAAAAACATCCACATTGGACCTCCGGCAGGAGCATACAAGATGCCTCTTTCGAAGGTATATTCGACATCTTCAGCTGTTAAATCGTTACCATTGTGGAATTTCACACCTTCTCTTATTGGGAAGACATATGTTGTTCCGCCGTCCCTCAAATAACCATTTTCAACTGAAGGGACAATCGTTGAAAGCATAGGGACAAATTTAGATAAGCTCTCACCATCGTATGCTATCAAGTTATCGTAAACGTTGAAAATAACTTCACCACTGGCGGCATCGTAAGCATGGTGAGGATCTAGAGTATCCGCTTCTCCAATAGTGGCATCGAAGATGATATCAGGGTTTTTCATCTGAGACCAACCAGAGACAACAACTAACATAGCTACCAAAAGTACAAACAATCTTTTCATACTAATAGCCCCCTTTTTTGTTAACAAAAAGTTAAATAGATTAACTAGTACACACATATGTTTATATTATACAACAAACTTAACGCTAATTACTAATTAATATTAAAATTCAGTGTTGGTAGGGGGTTTTTCGTACAAAAAACATCTCACTTTCCTGTTATCTACTTGAAAGTATGGAGGTAGCCAATTCTTGCATCTTTCCATAGCAAATTGACAACGAGGTTCAAAAGGGCATCCTTTGGGAGGATTAATTAAATCTGGTACTTCTCCAGTATTTCCCAACTTTTCTGAAGTTACTTTGTCCGGATCCGGTGCGGCTTTTCTTAACAACTTTGTGTAAGGATGTAATGGATCTAATACTACTTCATCAGCCGTTCCTTCTTCCATTATCATACCAGCATACATCACAGCTATTCTATCTGAAATGTATCTAGCAGCTGCTAAATCATGAGTTACGTGAATAATTGTAGTATCAAGATCATCTCTAATTTTCAGCATTAATTTCATTATACCTGCTCTAATGGAAACATCCAACATGGAAGTAGGCTCATCGGCTAATATGACAGAAGGCTTTGTAACTATGGCTCTTGCGATAACTACCCTTTGCCTTTGACCCCCAGATAATTCGTGAGGATATTTGTTGATAAAGTTTTCTACTGGCGTAAGTTCAACCTCTTCAAGAACATCTCTTATCCTTTGATTTACTTGTTCAAATTTATGAAGTTCAAGAGGCCTTTTTAATATTTGATACACTCTTTTTACAGGATTGAGCGAAGAGAAAGGGTCTTGAAAGATCATCTGAATCTCTTGTCGAAATTTTAATTCTTTATTCTTTTTAAATTTTTTAGGAATTATTTCACCTTTGAATTTTATACTACCATTATCTTCAAGGTAAATACGAGATAATACCCGCAACAATGTAGTTTTACCTGAACCACTTTCTCCTACTATAGATATGATTTCTTTAGGAAAAACATCCAAATAGATATTTCTCAGAGCGTGAACATATTGCGTTTTAACTCCTTTTCTTACAGAAAATTTTTTTGTTATATTATCAAAAGAGATTACCGGGGAAAATGACATGCAACCCACCTCCCGGAGGTAATTTCTTTGAATTCTGGTTTTTTATCACATAAATCTTTCCTATATGGACACCTTTCTTTAAATGGACATCCTTCTATTTCTTTGGATAGATCTGGTATTCTGCCTGGTATTCCTCTATACTCTTTCGATGTAGCAGTTAACCTTGGAAAAGAATTTATTAAACCTTCCGTGTATGGATGCAATGGATGTGAATACACGGCTTTCGTAGGACCAATTTCAACAATTTCTCCAGCATACATAATTGCAATCCTTTTTGACAATTCAAATAACAAAGATATGTCATGGGTTACAAAAATAATTGAAAATCTATTTTCTCTTCTTATCTCATCTATTTGTTCCATAATAGATCTTTGCACGACGACATCAAGCGATGTCGTTGGTTCATCCATTACTACTAATGAAGGAGAAAAAATCAAAGCCATTGCAATAGCAACTCGTTGTTTCATTCCTCCGGATAATTGATGAGGGTAGCTATTCATCCTTTCTTTTTGAATTCCAACCATGTGTAAAACTTTTTCAACCATACCTATCGCTTCACTTTTTGAGTAATTACTATGTTCGAATATTACATCCATAATCTGATCTTTTACCTTGAAAACTGGGTTTAAAGCATTCATTGCACTTTGGGTAACTAACGAAAATTCTACCCATCTTTTCTTTCTGAGCTCCTCTTTATCCATTTTTAGAATATTTTCACCTTTATATATAATTTCTCCTCCAAAAATTTCACCAGGTTTTTTTAAAAGTTTCAGTATAGAAAAGAGTAAAGTAGATTTACCACATCCAGATTCCCCCGCTATGCCTAAGAAATCATCCTCTTCAACAATGAAACTTACATTTTTAACTGCCTTCACTATTTTATTGTTACTTCTATATCCTGCATTTAAATTCTTGACTTCTAAAAGCACTACTTACACCCCTTTTAGCCTTGGATTTGTAATCTCATCAATGGAAAAATTAAGCAAAGCAAAACTGGCTCCCAATGTTGCTATAGCTACTCCAGGAGCTAAAACCCAACCCCATGAATTATTTAATAGTGCGCTGCTATTTTGAGCCCAATACAACATTGTCCCCCAGGTTATAGAACTAACATCCCCAAATCCAAGAAATTCTAATGAAGCTTCACCAACAATTGCGGTTAAACAAGCCATAAAAAAGTTAGAAGAAATCAAAGAAAACATGTTTGGCATAATCTCAGAAAAAATTATTCTTCCACTTTTTTCACCCGTTATTTTTGAAGCAAGGATGAATTCGCGACTTCTCATTGTCAACGTTTGTGATCTTATAACTCTTGCTCCAGGGGCCCAACTTGTAAATGCTATGACTAAAATAATAGGTACAACTCCTCTAATTCTTATATAAGAAGCTATAACTATCATTAAAGGCAATCCCGGAATTACCATAAAAACGTCTATTATTGTGGAAAGTATTCTATCAACTAATCCTCCAAAATATCCAGCTGTCATCCCTATTAATATCGAGATACTTGTCATCAAAACTCCCGTTGAAAGACCAACTATTAAGGAAAGCCTAGTTCCATAAATCAATTGAGATAATATATCCCTTCCCATCCTATCTAGTCCTAAAGGATGATTTAAGGTAGGACCACTATATGGAGCCCCTACAAAATCGTTGGGATCGTAAGGTGCAAAAAAGGGAGCAAATATAGCTATTACAACAAAAAATAATATTATTGATAAACCTACAATGGCTTTTTTATTTAGTCTTTTTAACATATATTATCAACCCCTCGTCCTTGGATCTAGGAACATGTAAATAAAATCAAGCAAAAAGTTAGCTAGCAAAACAGATAAAGATATAATGAAAAAAATAGCTTGCATTAGGGGATAATCCTGACTCGTAACCCCTTTATACATTAAATATCCAATTCCAGGATATGAAAAAACAATTTCTGTTAATAAGGCTCCACCAACGATATATCCTAAAGAAAGCCCAAAAGAAGTCACACTGGGGAGAAGTGCATTTCTTGCTGCATATCTCTTCATAATATCTTTATCTTTTAATCCCTTAGCTTCCGCAACGACTATAAAGTCTTCTGAAAGGGTTGAAACCATGTTGTTCCTCATGGTGAGGATCCAGGTACCTAAGGAAGCTAAGACCAATGTTAAGGCAGGAAGGAAACCATGATATACTACACTCCCCACAAATCGCCATCCACTTAAAAATTCTTGCGTTGAATAAGCATTTGAAAGTGGAAAAGCTCCTAATAAGAATCCAAAAACATAAAGCAAAATCAAAGCTAACCAAAAATACGGGAATCCTCTAATTATTAGACCAGCAGTTGTTACAAAAGAATCAAACGGTGTATTCCTTCTCCATCCCGCTCTCATGCCCAAAGAAGTTCCTAAAATAAAGCTGATTACAGTTGAAATTCCCACAAGACCAATAGTCCATGGTAAAGAAGAAAAGATTAAATCCTTTACCTCAACAGGGTAATATGAATAAGATATTCCAAAATTAAAAGTTAAAGTATTTTTTAAATATGTGAAGTATTGTTTGAGTATCGGTGTCTCTTTATCTAAACCCAAGGCTATTCTCATTGCTTCAACAGCTTCAGGTTGCACTTCTCCACCCATCCTTAAAAGAATCCTTTCTGCAGGGTCCCCAGGCATCAACCGCGGTAATATAAAATTGATTGTAAGTGCAGCAATTAAAGCTATTATAAAAAAGAAAATCTTTTCTCTCAAATATTTCATTCATTATACCTCCAAAAACCGCCCCAAAAGGGGCGGGTTGTATTATTCCCTGAATCCGTTTATTCAACAGGTTCCAAGTTCATTATAATATATGCTTTATCCATTCCGGTTATAGTTGGCAAAGCATATGGATTTTCCTCATTAGGCCAACCTACAAAATTATAGGTAGTGTATTCAAACCATGTTGGATTATAAAATAAAGGAATAGAAGGAATTTCTTGCAAAACTATGAGTTGAAGTGATGAAATAGCAAGTTGCCTCTCTTTTTCATCTGAAGTCTTCCTAAAAACTTCCAGCAAAGAATCCGTAGTTAAGCTAATCCATCCACCTCTGTTGTCGCCGCTGTAAGCATTTCTAGAGTGTAACCACCTTTCATAGAAAAAATAAGGATTTACGCCGTAATTCACCCAACTCAAAGCCAATTCAAAATCTTTATTTCTAATTCTCTCTAAATACAATCCAAAATCAACTTGTGATACAACTACATCTATCCCTATTTGTTTTAATTGGGAGGAAAGTACTTGTGACACTGCTATCCAGTCTGTCCATCCAGCAGGTACTATTAGTTCAAAACTCAATTTATTTCCTTTACCATCAGTGAATATACCGTCTTTACCAATGCTATATCCCAAATCATTCAACATCTCTTTTGCTTGTTCGACATCTTTGTCATACCACATATGTTTTAAATTCCCATTGATTAATTCAGAAAAACCACCTTTTATTAATACTGGGTTCGAAATAGATGCTAAATTCGACATTCCTATCTGTACTACCTGTTCATTGTCTATGCCTAAAGCAATCGCCTTTCGGAAATTCTCATCTTTAAACCTTTCATCGTCAAGGTTGAAGAAGAGTAGGACTGGGTTTCCTTCCGGAAGCCAATAACCTCTGTTCTCTGGATCGGCTTTAATAAATATATTCTCAATATTTGGAAAGAACAAAGTCCCCCAATCAATTTCTTTATTCATTAAAGCCAATTGAGCAGCGTCGTTTCCAGTGAAGGCTGGAATTCTAATAGTGCTGACTTTGACCTTTTCTTTCTGCCAATAATTTGGATTTTTCTCCAATGTATAAACTTGGCTAGTAAATTGTCCTAACAAGTAAGCACCTGTTCCAATAGGGTTTTCAGCAGTATAAGTGGCTGGGTCGCCTAGATTTACCCAAATATGTTCAGGAACAATGTATACGCTAAAAATATCTGTATATATGAGTGTATCAACTTGAGACAAAACAAATTTGACATGTTGATTATCCACTTTAGTTACCTCTTTCAACCCTTTTTTCCAAACACCTCCAGTATCTAAAGCGGGATAAGTTTTAATCATGTCAAAAGTAAACACCACGTCATCTGCGTTAAAATTCTCTCCATCAGACCATTTTACATTTTCCCTTAATGTGACCTCCAGCTCCAAATAGTCATCAGACCATTCGTAATCTGTAGCTAACCATGGGACAACCTCGCCTGTATATCCGTTAATGTAAAACAAAGTTTCGTAAATGAAACCTCTAGCAGAATAGTTTGTACCGCCTGAAAAATAAGGGTTGAAATTTCTTGAAAACGGTCCCGTTACATCCATAATCATAGAAAGAGTACTAGCAAACGAAAACACACTAAAAACAGAAATCACTACAAACAAAAGTATCTTTTTCATCTTTGTTCCCTCCTTAAAATTTTTTTGTACTGTCTTAAGAAACTCTAAAACTTGCTTTATTCCCATTCGCCCTGATGTCTACGCTGAGTTCAACCAATTTATTCAAACAGAATCAACCGTGAATTTTATTTCGCCTTTTATATTCTTTCTCATTTATTTCTTATCTATTTTGATTTTAGTGTATAATTGAAGGTTTTTTTAACGAATACACAGTTTTTTATAATTTTTAGCTTTTTTCATAATTAATATAATACCAAAACTTAAAGCTAAATCTTTAAAAAACATAAGAAAACTTTTTTGTATTAAAGTAATAACTTAGTTGTAAAATTTCTTACTACTTAGTTATTATACTACTATATTTTTTCTTTTGCAAATTTGAAATAATGAGCTATAGCCCTCTAATCTAAAATAATTACCTATAATTCAGAATAATCGTCCTTAATTAAAAAAAAATAGAATTGATATATTGTTATAACTTAAGATACAATATATAATAATATACCCTCTTCAGAAATAGCTCAAAACAATGATTAACAAAAGAGAAAGTAAGTTAAAAAAGCATGTAGTGTCACTTATTGAAAACAGCAAAAGACAAAGACGCTTTTCCCCGATTATTCATGCCTGTTTTAGAATTCTTCCGTTTTTTTAACTGTCAAACCCGCAACTGGGATTTAATGAAGATAATCCTTGCTGTATTCTTGATAAACCATTTGCATATCGATCGCCTAGCCACGAAAAAAGGTTTTAAACCTGATTGATTTGCTCTAATACATATAAATTAGGATAAAACCCGAATTTTTTATAAAAGGATAATACTTTCTCGTTGCCATAAGCAACCGTTATCTGTTTTTTTACCACAGATAAATGATCCATCCAGGCTAATACTTTGTTCATCAGAACATTGCCTATTCCTAAACCCCTATATGCTTCTTCAATAAATAATGATTCTACTTTCCCTGTTTTTTGTTGATCCACGGTGCTTACACAAAAACCGATATATTTATCTTCCTTGAAATCCTTTACTAAATCGACGCGAATAAGCGCGGTTTCGGCCAGCTCAAGTAATTAGGACTTTCTTTTTTCAAAACTCTTATTTAAAAAAGAATCCGAAAAATATATGGATAATCTGCTATGTTGTTCATTGTGCTTTTCCCATAGAGGCTTCATTAAATCAAGTAACTCTTCATTCCCTTCTTCATATATAATGTCTGGCATTCTTTACATTCTCTCCTTCTAAATGATTTGATGGTACCAGAAATGTCGCTAATGTAAAACGGTTTATTTTGTATTAAAGTAATGACTTTAAATTGAAATATTTATACTTTTTTATTATACTACTATAATTTTTCTTTTGCAAATTAGCTATAATGAGATATAGTCTTCTAACCCAAAATAATTGCCCGTAATCTTCTATAATTATCCTTAATTAGAAAAAATAAAATTGACATATTGTTATGACTTAATGTACAATATATATAATTAAAAAAATGGAGGAGAATATAAAATGATTCTTCAAGGCTTAGATATAATAGAAAAAGATGGATTCACAAAATTAAAAAACAAAAAAGTTGGTTTGGTAATAAATTATTCATTCGTTAATAAAAATATGGAAGATGGCATAGAAATAATGTTGAAAAATGGGGTAGATATAAGAAAAATATTTACGCCAGAACATGGATTACATGGTCTAGCTGATGGGGTTGAATACTCAGATCAGATTCATCCTGTATATAATATACCGATCATTAGCTTATATGGAAAGCACAAAAAGCCTACACAAGAAATGTTAGAAGATATTGATGTATTAGTGTATGATATTCAAGATGTAGGTTTAAGATTTTATACTTTTATATACACTTTAGCTAATACAATGATTTCCGCCCAAGAAAATAGTAAAAAAGTCATCATATTAGACAGAATAAATCCTTTAGGAAGAATTGTTTTTGGCTCAAGAATAAAAAAAGAATATTCAACTTTTGTTGGTGGTTATGAGCTTCCTTTAAGATACGGTTTGACACCAGGTGAATTAGCAAAGTACTACAAAAAATATCTTGGCCTTGATTTAGGTCTTGAAATCATTCCTATAGAAGGGTGGAAAGGAGAACCATTTGAAAACACTAAATTGAAGTGGAATATACCTTCGCCAGCCCTTCCGACATTTGATTGTACCTTGGCTTACAGTGGAACTTGTCTTATAGAAGGGACTAATGTAAGCGAAGGAAGAGGAACTCCTAAACCGTTTTGTTTCGTGGGATCACCTTGGGTAGATGAAAACATTCTATACAAATTCATAAAAGAAAAATTCCCCAATTTAATTTTAAGAAAAAGGTATTTTATACCAAATTCTTCTAAATACCAAGGCGAATTGTGCAAGGGTATAGAATTTTTACCTGAAATTAAAGATAATTTTACCATTGTTACCGTGGAGATTATACGCCACTTAATTCAACAAAAAGGAGAATTTGAGTTTAGAAAATACATAGATAGAGGAAGCCAAACACAAAGAGATCATATAGAAGATTTATTGGGAGAAGATAAAAAAATTTTCTTTGAGAACGATGAAACTTATTTAATCGAGTGGCACAAGAACTCCCAAGAGTTTGTTGATTTTTGTGAAGATATACTATTATATGGAGGATTAAAACTATGGAAAGTTTAGAGAAGGCTTTGGGGAAACTATTCTTAATAGGCATTCAAGGTACCTCTTTAAACAACGAAAATATGAAGGTTTTAAAATCAATTTTACCTGGGGTTATCATTTTCTTTTCACGAAACATAGTTGATAAATATCAACTTAGTAAGTTCATTGAAGATATTAAAAATTTTTTAGATTACGAACCTTTATTTTGCATAGATCAAGAAGGTGGAACTGTAACTAGATTAAAAAAAGGATTTACTGTTGTACCAAGCGCTATGGGTATAACTGCGACTAATGAACCAGAGAATGCATATCTTTCTGCAAATTTACTTGCAAAAGAAATGTTAGCAGTTGGAATCGATTGGAATCTTGCTCCTGTTGTTGATATCAACAACAACCCAAAGAATTCTGTAATTGGAATTAGAAGCTTTTCTGATGATAAAAATGTGGTAATAAAATTTGCTCGGGAATATGTGAAGGGCATGCATGACGGAGGTGTGCTTTCTTGCCTAAAACATTTCCCTGGTATTGGAAACGTCAACACGGATCCTCATTTAGACCTTCCCCAAGGCGAATTAAGCAAAGACGATCTTCTTTCCACAGAGTTATTCCCGTTTCTAAATATTGATTCTCCTTCATGGATGCCGACTCACGTGTACCTTTCCAAGATACAAAATAAAAAAGAACCAGCATCTTTATCAGAAGAGATTTTAACAGGATTGGCAAGAGAAGAACTAAAGTATAAAGGCGTTTTGATTGCAGATGATTTTGAAATGGGAGGAGTAGCAAACTTTTATTCGGTCCAAGAGGCGGTAATAAAATCACTGAATGCTGGAATGGACATTGTTAGCATTTGTCATTCTTTTGAAAAACAATCAAAAGCTAAAAACGCTGTATTGAGTGAGTATAAAAATAACGAAAATTTTAAAAAAAAGATAAATTCATCGCTAGAAAGAATTCAATCGTTAATGAAAATTTCAGCAGATCTGAAAGAGAAAAACAATAATAAAATATCATTAGAAGAAATTGGGAAAAAAGAATATATAAACTTAGCTCAAAATATTTTTGATAAATCTATCACTGTTCTTAATATGTCTCACGACACAAGATTTTTACCTTTAGAAAGCATTGATGAAATTTATTACTTTGCTAAAGAGCCATTATATTACGGAATTGAAGACAAAAGAACCCAAATTTCTCATATTATTGAGCCCATATCAAAGGAACTCAAAGCCAAAGTAAACATTTTAAAAACAAGTAAAATAATTGACCCTCAGGTAAGGGAAGAAATAATTCAAAACTCTAATAACAAAAATATCTTAGTTCTAAGTGAAAATACATATTTGTATTCTGACTTGGTTGAGCTGATAGGCAATATGTCCCAACAAACAAAAAAACTAATTTTAGTTGCTTTAAGAAACCCATATGATGTATTCATTCCTAAAGTAAAGTACGGAATTTGCACATACGGTTTTAATGAAAATATTCAAACTTCTTTGCTTAAAACTCTAACAGGAGAAATAAAAGCAACAGGGAACTTACCAATTAAATGGAGGCCAAAATATGCTAGATAACCTGGAAACAGAAAAAAGTAACCCTAAGACTCAGAATTTGGATGATATGGACATATATGAAATATTAAGAATAATTAATCAAGAAGATGCCACAATAGCATTATCCATTGCCGAAAATTTAGAGAATATCAAAAATGTGGTTGTTAACTGTATTTCAGCAATTAAGAATCACGGAAGAATCATATATGTTGGTGCAGGAACGAGTGGTAGAGTAGCGGTTGTAGATGCGGTAGAAACAGTTCCAACTTTTGGTATAGATTCAGGAATCTTTCTCCCCTTAATTGCGGGAGGAGAAAAAGCCTTCTTTCAAGCTACAGAACATGTTGAAGATTACGAAGAAGGTGGAAAAAAAGACTTAGAAAAAAATAAAGTCCGTTCTGAAGATTATGTAATAGGAATAACTGCCAGCGGGCGAACACCTTATGTTAAAGGTGCATTATCCAAGGCAAAAGAAATTGGATGTAAAACTGCTTTGATTTGTAACGTAAAAAACCCCGAATTGATGAAAATCTCAGATATTGTAGTTTCTTTGAGAACCGGCCCAGAAGTCATTGCAGGAAGTACAAGAATGAAAGCTGGCACAGCTCAAAAAATGGCTTTAAATATGATAAGCACTGTCACCATGATAAAACTTGGAAAGACTTTTAAAAACTACATGGTGGACGTTAAAATTATGAATCAAAAATTAGAAGAAAGAGCAGTAAGAATAATTTCTGAGGTAACCGGATTGGATAAAAAAACCTGTAAGGAGTACTTAATCAAAGCTGATATGAAACCCAAATTGGCAATATTGATGATTTTATCTGGAAAAGACAAAGAATTTTGTACTGAAGCTCTAAAGAAAAACGAAGTATTAAATGAAGCATTGAAAACATTAAAAAATTAAACCCATACAAAAATCCCCATATTTGGGGATTTTTTATCAAATTATATTTCATTTTCGTTTGAAAATTTCATACACTTTATCCACATCATATGTATTTATCACATCTTTCGCTTCAAGCCAACCTTTACGTGCGATGCCTATTCCATATTTTACGTCTCGTAGTCCTTCCACTCTATGAGCGTCTGGACAGATTGCAAGCTTAACTCCTTTTTCTTTTGCGTATTTAATGTATCGCCAATCTATATCTAACCTATGAGGGTTTGAATTTATTTCAATTATTTTATCGTATTCAGCACAAGCATCTATAACCCTATAAACGTCAAGATCATATCCATCCCTTGAAAGTAATAATCTACCAGTTAAATGTCCTAAAATCTTTGTGTATTTGCTCTTTACAGCTTTTATAATCCTTTCAGTCATCTCTTCTTTGCTCATCTTAAAATTAGAATGTACTGAAGCAATTACAAAATCAAATTTTTTTAATAAATCTTCTTCATAGTCCAGCGAACCATCTTTCAAGATATCTGATTCTATGCCTTTCAGTATCGTTATATCCGTATATTTTTCGTTCAATCTATCAATTTCGTCGAACTGTCTTAATATATCTTCCTCATTTAAACCATGTGCATATCGAGCAGATTTACTATGATCTGTAATACCTATATACTTGTAACCTAGTTCTCTTGCTCCATTTACCATCTCGGTAAGAGTATTTGCTCCATCGCTGTAATTAGTATGCACATGAAAAACACCTTTGATATCTTTTTCTTCTACCAATATCGGTATTTCACCTTTCTCAGCAGCTTCAATTTCACCCATATTTTCACGAATTTCAGGTGGGATATAAGACAAATTTAATTTTCTGAATATTTCTTCTTCATCTTGACATTTGATGAGAGTATCCCCTTTAAACAACCCATATTCGTTCATCTTGATACCCATACGTTTTGCCCTATGCCTCATGGCGGTGTTATGCTCTTTACTACCGGTGAAATGATGCAAAGCGTAAGGATACTCTTCATCCTTCACTACCCTTAAATCGGCGTTAATACCAGATTCTAAAGTTATACTTGTCTTCGTATCTCCTCTAACGATCACATCTTTTGTTTTGTCGTATTCTACAAAGCTTTCCATTAATTTTTGTGGATTATCAGTAGTTGCCAATATATCTATATCTTTTACTATTTCCTTTTTTCTTCTGATACTTCCAGCTATCTCACATCTAATAACGAGCCCTGTTTTAAGTAAATATTGTTTAAGTAAATTAGCTTCCGAATATGCCTCTGAAAATAGATGCTGGTTGCTAAACCTCTTCACAAATTTAATACCCTCTAATATTTTCTTTTGAGTCTTTTCTCCAAATCCGGGGAGCTCAACCAACCTATTTTCAAGGCAAGCATACTCCAGTTCTCCAACGGTTTTTATATCCAATTTATCGTACAAAGTTTTTATTTTTTTAGGCCCAAGGCCTGGTATTTTTAACATTTCAACGAGACCTTCGGGAATAGATGCCTTTAAATTTTCGTAGTATTCAAGTCTTCCTGTAGTGATAAGTTCGGTAATCTTTTTATTGATGGCTTCGCCTATCCCTTTAACCTCTTTTAGTTTGTTATTCTTGACTAATATTTCTATATCTTCATCAAGAGTTTCTAAAGCACGTGCAGCATTATAATATGCCCTGATTTTAAAAGGGTTATCTCCTTTTAATTCTAATAAAAGACCTATTTCATTGAGAATATTGATAACACTTTTTTTATCCATTTTTATCACTCTTTTTTTATTCAAAAAGTTATAGTTTTTCTATTCCTTAAACTCACTTAATATTATATCATTTTTAGAAAAACTGATGAAAAAATAAATTTTTACTATCAATTTTGAAAAACTAAGAAAAACTAAGATAATAGCAATTATATGCTCTTAATCGTTTCTAATTACTCTTAATCATGTGTAACCAAGTTTTACAAAAAAAGAAATTAGTTGTATAATTTAGTTGGTTGCATGTTGCAATCAACTAACATACTAGAACATCTTTACTATGCATAAAAAGGAGCTGCAAAATATGAAAGAAAACCTTTTTTCCATAATTAAATTTTTATGGGAGAACAAAGAAGCAACCATAAAACAAATATCTAAAGCAACCAATTTAGATAAATCTACTATCTCAAGATATCTAAAAAATCTCAAGGACACCGGAATAATACAAACTGTGGGTTCTTTAAAACAAGGCCCAAAAGGTGGGAGAAAAACTCAAATTCAGTCTTTTAATTATAATATATTTAATATTTTAGGTTTAGAAATAGAGCAAAACGGAATTAATTGTGTTGTCACAAATCTGAAAGGAGATTCGATCGATAACTTTCGTATAAAAGAAAAAATAAACAAGTCAAATTTAGTAAACATGGTTCAAAAAATTATTGAAGAAAAGAAAGATTCAAATATCTGTGCCTGTGGAATCTCTCTTCCAGGAATAATTAACTCCAAAGAAGGTATTATAGTGTACTCTAAAGCTTTGGGAATAGAGAATTTCAAACTGGTATCAGAGCTATCAAAAGTTAATGATATTCCTTTTTTGATAGATAATGACTCTAATGTGGGCGCAGCATATTACAATTTAAAATTGAAAGGTTCGGCTAAAAATATTTTGTATGTTTATATATCTATTCCTTATGATATTCATGATTTTGTGGGGGTAGGGATAGGCATTATTATAAGCAATCACCTTTATCACGGCTCAAACAACTGTTCTGGGGAATACGAATTTAAACTACGTTTAATAGAAAAAAATAATGGATATGTAAATGACTACTACGACTTTCTAAATACCCATTTAGAAGATGAAATTTTCTATGAAATTAAAACTTTCCTCAGCAAATTAGCGGGAGAAATTGGATTATTAGTAGGTATTATCGATCCTGATACAGTGATTTTTGATGGAGGTATTAAGTTTTTACCAGAAATTGCTATTAAGTTTTTGGTAGAAGAAACGAGAAATAATTTATTTTTAAGTAAACAAAGAAATATCAATTTTATTACAGAGAAAAAAAACGAACCAGTAACCGCTGTTGGAGCTGCAATAAATTTTATTACCAAAATTTTTGAAAATAAACAATACTTAGCAAAAATTTTTAAAAGGCAAATTAATAATGGAGCTTTAGAAATAAAATGATTTTTAATTGAGAGAGTAAAATTCTTTCATCCTTCAGGAAAGGCTGATGAATGAAGAAGTGTTAAAACAGATTTTAAGTTTCACATCAATACATATTATACGAGGAGGAAATTATTTTGAACAAAGATGACTTAGGCAAATTTTTTCTATTAGGTTTCCCAAAAGGAATTAAAAACCATCATTTGGATTTAATTCGAAGTGTAAAGCCCGCAGGAGTTATGCTTTATCCTTCAAACATGGAGAATATGAACAGTCTTCAAGTAAATATGGAAAGATTATATGAAATTATTGACGGGGGAGTCAAATTTTTCATCTCTTCGGATCATGAGGGGGGGCAATTAGAAACCGTACCAGGCATTTTTCCATCACCTGGCAATAAAGCAATGGGTTCTACTAATAACCCGAAATATGCCTATGATTACGGAGATTATTTAGGAAAAGCTCTCAAAAAAATCGGTTTTAATATGTTGTTTGCCCCTGTTTTGGATGTAATTGCTAAAAATGCAAGTCCAGTGGTCGGACTACGAGCTTACTCAAACAATGAAGAAATAGTGTCAGCTTATGGAAATAATTTTATTAAAGGATTGGAAAAAAACGAAATCATCGCTACTTGCAAACATTTCCCTGGTCATGGGAAGGCTGTCCAAGATTCTCATTATGAAATTCCTGTAATTACAGACATGGATGAAAAAGACATCTATCCCTTTGAAAAAGCTATAGAACTGGGCACTAAATCGATAATGACCGCTCATGTTATTTATCCAACCTATGATGAACAAAATATAGCTACTTTATCCAAAAGTATTTTAAAAGATTTCTTAAGAGATAAATTGAGGTATAAAGGAATTATTATAAGTGATGCCATAGAAATGAAAGCTATTCATGACAATTATTCTCCTAAAGAAATTGTTAATAAATTCTTTTCTGCTACTGGAGATATTCTGTTAGTTGGAGACGCTGATGCCAATTTCGAACCTTTATACAATGAGCTACAAAAATCTTTTTCTAATGGAGAAATTAAAAAAGGCCTAATGGAAGAAAGTTATAAAAGAATACTTTCTTTGCAAGAACAGTACATAAACACAACTTATGAAACAAGATTCCTAGCTCAAATTGCTGAAAAAGCGATAAATACAAATATACAAAACAAATTGGATGTTTCCGATGTAGTCTTTGTTCTTCCACAAGGGGATCCTTTATCTCCTGCAGATACAAGTAATAAAGATTACATTGAATACAAAGCTTTAGTTAAAAGCATGTTTGAAAGTTCCAAAATCATAACTTACGATGTGAAACAAGGCACAACTGATTCACCCTTAGCAAAAAGTGAAATTATTATTTCTTTCGTTGTTGATTCATTTAGATTCAAAAACCAACTAAAAATGCAAAAAAAATTAAAACTTTTTTCAAATGAAGTTATCTACATAATTTTAAGAAATGAAAATGATCTTGATAATTATAAAGAGGAAAAATACATACTGACAAATTCTACAAAACCGATATCTATATATTATGCATTAAAATCTGTTTTGAATTTGGGCAAATAATATGAAAAATCTTTATGGGAGGTGATAATTGGGGATAATTAAAGATTAGTAAAGGATATTTTATAGGTTTCAAATTCTAAAAAGGAGGTATTTAAGCATGAGTAAGAAGATTTTGTTGATGGTGTTACTTGTTGGTTTGGCATTATTATCCTTTGGAAAAACAAAGATCTCAGTATGGCAATTCATGATGGACGACACTTTGTCAAAACAAGTGAAAGCACAATTCGAGGCAGCTAATCCGGATATTGAATTGGAAATTGTTCAACTCTCATGGGCAACAGGTTTTGATAGAATTGTTACTTCCATTGCTGCAGGCAGCGCACCGGATGTCATTGAGTTGGGAAACACATGGTTGGCAACTTTTGCTTCTCAGGGAGTTCTGAGACCAGTTGATGATATTGTAGGAAAAGTAAAAGATGATTATGTTGCTTGGAATTTTGTTGAATATCAAGAAAAAACATGGGGATTCCCTTGGTTATTAGCTCCCAGAGCCATGTATTATAATTTAGAATTACTCGACAAAGCAGGCTTAGATCCAGATAATCCACCAAAAACTTGGATCGAACTTTTAAATGCATCTGCAAAGATAGACGCTTTAGGACCTGATATTTATGGAGTAGGATTATGTGTAGGTGAGTTATATAGTCCGTATCAAGAATGGTTTTTACCAGCTGTTTGGGGAAATATGGGACATTTCGTTTCTCCTGATCTAAAAAAGGCAACTTTAAACAGCGATCCAGTCATCGAAACTGCTAATTATTACAGAAGTTTAAGTAACTATGCGTTGCTAGGAAAGGAATCAGAACTCGCAGAAGCTTTTGGGCAAGGGAAACTTGGATTCTTCTTTGCTGGACCTGCGTATATCAACAACACTCAAAGAGATTATCCAGAAACCATATTTGACGTGACTCTTATTCCCAAACCAAGAGATCATCATGGTTATCATGCTTCTTTTGCAGGTGGAGAAGTTTTGGGAATCTCTTCACAGTGCGAAAATGTAGAAGAAGCATGGAGTGTAATAGAGTTTCTGTTGAGCGAAGAAGTAGCTATGCAGATAACTCGAACCACGGGGGAAGTGTTCCCAACAAAAGTAGGGATAGAAAAGGACCCATGGTTCGAAAGTCATCCGCTACATGCCACGTTCCTTGAACAAAACAAATACGCCGTTCCATTTCCACCGTTAGCTGAAGCTAACAAAATCGAACAATTATTTACAAACATTGTAGAAGAAATACTACTTACAGATGCACAAATAGAAGAAATTTTACAAAAATACAACCAACAAATCCAAAATTTGCTTTAAAAATTGTCGGTTAAAATTACTTGGGACATTGGGGCAGGGGTATATCCCCTTTGCCCCTTTTTGAAACAAAAAAAGAAAAAAGGGGACGTGTTTATATTGAAATTAAAGAACAAGTATAACTTAACAACTTTTGTTTTTTTACTTCCTTGGATTATAACTTTTATAATATTTTCTGTATATCCTATAATTTTCTCTTTTGGAATAAGTTTTACAGATTATACGGGATTAAGCCCGGAAATGAATTTCGTAGGATTGAAAAACTATTTTTCTTTATTCAAAGATGAAATCTTTTTGAAAGCTATGAGGAATACTTTTATTTTTGTAATCGGTACAATTCCTTTTACTACAGTAATTTCCATTCTATTAGCTGTCCTAATAAATAGTAAAATGGTTAGATTTAAAGGATTATTTAAAGCTGGATTCTTTTTACCTTCTGTTATGTCTATGGTTGTTATCTCTACAATATGGCGATACATTTACAGTGCTGATGGAATATTAAATTACTTACTACAAACAATAGGAATAGAAAAAAATACAGGTTGGTTGGCATCACCAGATACAGCTCTATTATCTATTATGATTATGAACGTTTGGGCAGCTATTGGTTATTATACCATAATTTTTTTGGCTGGTCTACAGAGCATTCCTGAGGAGCTCTACGAATCAGCTTCTATTGACGGTGCTTCGAACACCGATAAATTTTTTAAAATAACCCTTCCTCTAATAAAACCTACACTCTTTTTTGTGATTGCAATAAACACGATTAGATCTTTTCAAATTTTTACAGAAATCTTTACAATGACAGGCGGAGGCCCCTTGAATTCTACACAAACAATTGTACATTATTTATATTTGACAGGATTCAGGCAGTTCAGGATGGGATATGCTTCAGCTATGGCTTATATCTTAGTCATAATAATTTTAATTATAACATTAATTCAACAAAGAGTCCTTAGGAGTGAATATTAATGAATATCAAAAAAAATATAATTTTTTTAATTTCTTTTATGATTCTTATAATTTTTCTATTACCTTTAGTGATCATGATTTACACCTCGTTCATCCCTCAAGGAAATATGACAAATATCGTTAAAGAATTCTATCTTAATGATTTTGAAGCCGGTTATATGAGTGTTTTAAAAAGAACGATTTCTCCTTTAGGAAGTACAAACTACTCTCTGGTTAAAGAATCTCCTGAGACTTCTCAATCTTTACTCATTGAATCAAAAAGCGAGAAAAATCCCGGTATAAAAATGATAGGAAGTACTAGGGATCTGAGAAAAATGGATAATTTTAATTTCTGGATAAAATTGGACACCTCAGAAATCAACAACGGTTTTGTGATTTTTGAAGATATTAATGGAAATTCGCAAAGAATTCCTTTTCTGTATAATAATCAAGGGCAGTGGGAACAAATAATGATTTCAAAAAAGGATTTGAACAAAGAACAAATAAATTTGAAGTACATTACGGGAATTTCTATAATATTGAACAATGAAAAAGGAATATTAGATTTCGATTTCCTAATCGATGATATTCAAATACAGAATCAATATCCTACACTTTTGAATTATATTATTGTATGGAACGAGGAAATGTTTGGAAGGTATATGTTAAACAGTTTTATAGTTTCAGGAACAATTCTTATTTCAAACCTTTTATTTTCTTCCATGGTAGCATATGCATTTGCAAGGAGAGATTTCAAAGGGAAAAATGTGCTCTTTGCTATTGTGTTGATAACAATGATGATACCTTTCCAAGCAACAACTATTCCTATCTTTATTCTAATGAAGAATTTAAATTTATTAGATACATATTTTGCATTAATATTACCTCAACTTGTTACTCCTTTTGGAATCTTTATACTAAAACAATATATAGAACAACTTCCAATAGAGATTGAACAGGCTGCGGTAGTTGATGGAGCGGGACCTTTTACTGTTTTTTTTAAAATCATTTTACCTCTTTCAACACCAGCATTAGCAGTAATGGGAATAAATACCTTTATAACAACTTGGAATGACCTTTTTATGCCTTTAATTTTAACATCCTCCAGGGAAATGAGAACCGCGCAAGTTGGACTTGCTTTGTATCAGCAATTAACACAATTACAATGGCCTTATCTTATGTCTGCAACAACGATCGTTGGGTTACCTATTATGATAGCGTTCTTGATATTTCAAAAACAAATTATTTCTGGCATCACAGCTGGAAGCGTAAAGGGGTGAAAAAATGGCAGATATGCTTGTAAAACTTTACGATTTGAATTATGATGAGAAGGTATTTTCTGAATTAAAAGATTCAAAACTAACAGTACGGAGAGCGAAAGCACCCGAAAAATTTATCGTTTTGGATTGGATCAAAAAAGAATTCGGTGATCATTGGGCAAGTGAATGTGATGTATCTTTTTCTAACAAACCTATCAGTTGTTTCATAGCTGTAGACGAAGATAAGAACAAAATTATTGGTTTTTCTTGTTTTGATGCTACATGCAAAAATTTTTTTGGTCCAATGGGTGTAGACAAAAACTACCGAGGAAAAGATATTGGGAAAGCCTTGCTTTTAATAGCTCTAAAGAGTATGGAAGAAAGTGGTTATGCATATGCCATAATCGGAGGAGTTGGTCCTGCTAAATTTTATGAAAAAGTAGCAAACGCTACATTGATAGAAAACTCTGATCCGGGAATCTATAAGGGCATGTTGAAAAGTTAAGAAAAACTACAAAAATCAGAGTTTTTATTAAATAAATTAAAATAATTACTCCTAATCGCTTCTCATTACCCATAATCAGATTTGCGATGTAACATGTTTCAGAGTAGTATTATATTGGGATCTGGTAAAACATGTATTTTCAATGCTACGAGCACCTTCCACCTTTTTGAAATTAAGCTGGGATGTTAAAGGGAGATAGGGGAACTTAGTATTATTTTTTCTTGGAAAGGCCTTTCCTTGATAGTGTGTAACAAAAATATTGGAGGTGAAAAGAGTATGAAAAAAGTGTTTGTTGTGTTTCTTTTATTGGCAAGTTTGGTTATGGGAAGCGTATTATTCGCTCAAGTAACCCAAATCCCCAGAGAAGAAGCAGTGTATGTCGCAGGTTTTCAGTGGGGACCACCAACAACGGATAATCCGCTTGCAGGTTCGCCAATGACGTTTGTTTCTGATCCTAGACAACATATTTGGATATATGAAACACTATTCACATGGGATGCTCTCAATGGAAAGTATGTTCCTATTTTGGGAGAATCCTATAAGTGGCTTGATGAACTAAGATTAGAGGTAAAAGTGAATCCAAAAGCCTATTTCCACGATGGAGAACCTGTTACTGCAGACGATGTTGTATATTCCTACAAATTAGGGCAAAAATATCCCTTAGGTCTACAGATTTGGGAATGGTTGGAAGATGTTTACAAGGTAGATGACCATACAGTTATTTTCGAGATGAAACCAGACAATCCAAATAGATTGATGGTAGAAGACGCAATTGGAGCTACCTTCATTCTTCCAGAACATATTTGGTCTAAGGTTGAAGCAGAAAATAATTATGATTTGACCAAAATTAGACAGTTTAGAAATGAAAATCCTGTAGGCTCTGGTCCATACAAAGTATTTTATGAAAGTCCAGAAACTATAATTTTAGAAAGAGTAGATAACTATTGGGGAAACGAAGCTTTACACGGTGGAAAAAAACCCGCAGCCAAATATATAGTGCATCCTATTTTCAAAAGTAACGACGAAGGTAGTTTGGCTTTTGAAAACGGCGAAGTAGACGTTTCTCAACAATTCACGCCAAGAATATGGGAAATGTGGGAAGAGAAAGGTCTTCCTGTTGGTACATGGTATGACGAAATCCCTTATCATATGCCTGCAACGATGCCTTCGTTGTGGTTTAACGTAAACAAATATCCTCTTAGTTTGCCTGAAGTTAGAAAAGCTATTGCATATTCGGTAAATTACGCAAGAATTTCCGAACTAGCTATGTCCAATTATTCTCCTAAGGTTCAAGCTAGTCTTATTATGCCATATGGTGGAGAAGCAAAATACTTCGATGAAAACTTGGTAAAACAATACGGGTGGGAATACAATCCAGAAGAAGCTGTTAGAATATTAGAAGAAGATCTAGGAGCAACAAAAGGTAAAGATGGAATATACGTTCTGCCTGATGGAACAAGGTTAGGCCCATTTACAGTAGAATGCCCATATGGTTGGACAGACTGGAATGCTTCTTTACAAATCGTGGCACAGTCTGCAAGAGCAGTAGGTATAGACATTCAAACATCTTTCCCTGATGCACCTATAGCCTATGATAACAGACAAACAGGTAACTTCGATATGACAATGTGGGCACCTTCACAACCTGGACCTGCTCAACCTTGGTTGAGATTCCAAATAGCTCTTTATTCAAAAGGTGTTCCCGAAGTTGGACAAATTGCATACAGTAACTTTGGAAGATATAAAAACGAGTGGGCTGATCAACTCATCGATATGATTCCAAAAGTAACCGACGAAAAAGAATTAAAAAACCTCTATACAGAGTTAGATCAACTATACAGAGAAGATATACCGATGTTCCCGTTAATGTATAGACCTCAGACATTTTATGAATACAATGAAACTTACTGGACAGGTTGGGCAAACGCAGAAAATCCTTATGCACCACCGATGCCTTTGGTAGGTGCAGGGATGGAAATGTTGTGGCATTTAGAACCTGTTAAATAAAGTAATTTACCGTCAATCGATTTAGCCGAGAGTTCGTGGGGGGAAGCTATAGCCCCCATGAACTCTTTTAAATATACTTTCGAGAGGTGAAATATGTGAAAGGATTTACGAAGTATTTTTTTCAAAAACTTTTTTGGTATCTACTAGCTTTTTTCTTGGCTTTATTTTTGAATTTTTTCTTACCAAGACTCATCCCCGGAGATCCTATTTCAGTTATAGTAAGTAAAATGATGTCTGGAACCGTAGCAAGTGAGACACAAGAAAGAGTCTATCAATCTTTCATGGAAGAGTTTGGATTGGATAAACCTTTACCTATTCAGTTTTTCAACTACATAGGGAATGTTTTTAGAGGTGATTTAGGAACGTCGTTCAGTTTGTACCCTCTTTCTGTTAACGAAGTTTTGGGAAACGCTATTGTATGGACTATTTTTTTACAATTTCCGGCAATAATTGTAGGTTGGATATTAGGGAACTTACTGGGGGCCGCTGCTGCTTACAGAAAAGGGGTTTTCGACAAAACTATTTTTCCAGTAGCATTATTCGTTAATTCTATCCCTTATTATGCTTTGGCAATCATATTACTATATTTTTTTGGAGTTTACTTGGGATGGTTCCCAATTGGCGGTGGTTACAGCAGAACATTGCTCCCTTCTTGGAGTTGGACTTTTGCAATTGATGTTTTACATCATTACTTTTTACCCTTTATTTCCATCGTTTTAGTAACAATAGGAGGACAAGCCATAGGTATGAGAGAGATGTCAATATATGAATTAAATACAGATTACGTTACCTACAGTAAGATGTTAGGTATTAAAGATAAGAAGATTCAAAGCTATGTCTTCAAAAATGCAGTTCTTCCTCAAATAACAGGGCTTGCAATAAGTTTAGGTACCATGGTAGGAGGAGCTTTGATCACAGAGATAGTCTTTGGATACCCTGGAGTGGGAACATGGCTATTCAATGGAATAAGACAACTAGATTATCCAATGATCCAAGGTTCAACACTTATAATAGCGTTGATGGTTTTAGTTGCTAATTTTATTTTGGATATGGTCTACGGACTAATAGATCCTAGAATTAAAGCTGCGCAAACGGAGGAGGGTTAATATGAATACAATAAAATTACTTTTGAAATCTCCAAAATTTTTAATAGGCTTTGGACTTTTTATGTTTTTATTCCTAACTGCCTTCATATACCCTGCTGTTTCACCAAAAGATCCATTGGAGATGGTTGGATTTATGTACGAGCCCCCTTCCTCAACTTACTTGTTGGGAACAGATAACTTTGGAAGAGACGTATTTGTAGAGCTTATTCACGGGATGAAATCTTCATTGATTATAGGATTAATTTCAGGTGTCATTGCGACAACAATAGGTATAACTATAGGCCTTTTTGCCGGGTACAAAGGAGGAACTACTGATAACATATTAAATTCAATAACTAATATATTTTTAGTTATACCTCCATTCATAATACTGATATTGATAACGGTTAGTTTAAGAAGCAGGTCCCTGTTTGTTATGGGATTAGTATTAGGAATAACCTCTTGGCCATGGACCGCTCGTGCCGTAAGGGCGCAATCACTTAGTTTAAGAAACAGGGAACATGTTGATATAGCCAGGTTAAATGGTGCTAGTACCGTAGAAATTATAATACGCGAAATAATGCCTTATATCTTATCTTATATATTCATGGCATTTATCCTCCAAGTTGCCACTGGTATTTTAAACGAAGCGGGAATAAGTATGTTGGGACTGGGTCCAAGTAATATAGTATCACTCGGTACAATGCTTTCATGGGCATTATTATTTGAGTCTGTTAGGTCAGGTGCCTGGTGGGCTTTTATACCTCCAGCTATAGTCATAGCTTTAATAACATTTTCTCTATATTTTATGAATTCGGGGATGGATGAATTATTCAATCCCAAACTTAGGAGTTGATGAGGTTGGAATCAAAAAAGGTTATTTTAGAAGTTAACAATCTTAAAACCTATTATCAAACAAGGTTAGGAGAAAAAATAAAAGCGGTTAACAGCGTTTCATTTAACCTATATGAAGGAGAAATCTTGGGAATAGCCGGTGAATCAGGTTGTGGTAAATCTACTTTAGCAATGAGTTTATCAGGCTTATTTTTATCCCCTTTGAAGTATGAAAGTGGATCAGTATTTTTAGACAATGAAAATATCATGCAAAAAAAAGAAAATGAGTTGAGAAGTAATATACTAGGGAAAAAATATTCGTATATCCCTCAAAGTGCCATGAATGCCTTGAATCCAACAATAAAAATCAAAAATTTTGTTATAGATCTACTGAAAGAACACGATCCTAATATGACAGAAAAAGAGATTTTAAATTTGGCAAAAGAACGTTTTGAATCTCTTTCTTTGCCCCCAAGAGTTTTAAACCTCTACCCTTTAGAACTTAGCGGTGGTATGAAACAAAGGGTAGTTGTCGCAATCTCCACAATAATGAACCCAGAAGTTGTAGTAGCAGATGAACCAACTTCTGCATTGGACGTTACTTCGCAAAAAATAGTAATTAAATTAATTAAAGATCTTTTTGATAAAAAAATAGTAAAAAGTATAATTTTTATAACTCACGAATTACCCATATTAAGACATATATGTGACCGTATCGCTGTAATGTACGCCGGAGAATTTGTAGAGATAGGAAATATGAAAGATGTAATCTTCGATCCTATTCATCCTTACTCACAAGCATTAATGCAGTCTATTTTAGTCCCTGAAAAAGGTATAAAAGGTAAAAAACTGCCAAGTCTTCCTGGGTCACCACCTGATTTAAGGAAAATTCCAAAAGGATGTAGGTTCGCAGATAGATGCCCTTTGGCAATTGAAGATTGTAAAAAAGAAGATGTCACTTTAACTAAAGTAGGAGAAAGATCTGTAAGATGCATTAGAATAAACCATATTTTAACACAAGGGAAGAAGGTGACACCGTATGTCTAATCACTCAAGTGAAGATATAGTAAAAGTTGAGAATTTGACCAAAATATTTGGAAGTGGAAAAAAAGCTGTAAAAGCGGTAGATAACGTCACTTTTTCTATAAAAAAAGGGGAAATCGTCTCTCTTGTTGGACAAAGTGGAAGCGGAAAAACAACGGTAACTAGACTAATACTCAGGTTGTTAAAAGAAACAAAGGGAAAAATTATTTTTGAGGGTCAGGATATAACAGGTTTAACAGGGAAAGAAAAAAAGCTTTACTGGAAAAAAGTGCAAGCAATATTTCAAGATCCCTACGCCTCGTTCAATATATTTTCCCCGGTAAAAAAAGTTTTAATAGATGCTTTCAAGTTATTTGACAACAGCTTCACGAAACAAGAAAAAATGGCAAAGGTTTACGAAGCTTTGGAATCAGTTAATCTAAGACCTGAAGAAGTAGCAGATAAATATCCTTTTGAATTAAGCGGTGGTCAAAGGCAAAGGATAATGATAGCAAGGGCTCATTTGATAAAACCAAAATTACTTTTAGCTGACGAACCAACTTCTATGATCGATGCAAATTTAAGATCGGGGATTTTGGAGTTATTGTTAGGTTTAAGGGATACGGAAGGTACAACTATCATGTTCGTAACCCACGACCTTGGTCTGGCTTACTATGTCAGTGATAGACTTTTCATCATGCATGAAGGGAAAATAGTAGAAAGGGGAGATGCTGATAAAGTAATAACGCAACCCGAACACCCATATACAAAACAATTAATGATGGATGTACCAAAACTATCGGAAGAATGGATCTTAAAATAACATAGAATGAAATGTGGGTGGGCTGCGGGGCGAAGGGGAGCTAAGGTAAGTTTTTGAGATTGTAAAAACAATAAAAACAACAACATAGGAGGAATAAAAAT
Source organism: Petrotoga sp. DB-2 (assembly GCF_054051725.1). Lineage (NCBI taxonomy): Bacteria > Thermotogati > Thermotogota > Thermotogae > Petrotogales > Petrotogaceae > Petrotoga > Petrotoga sp. DB-2. The sequence goes on from NZ_JBSVZD010000021.1 coordinate 29,873, forward strand.
ATGTCTGAAAAAGTTTTCCCAAAGGATTTCATGTGGGGAGTAGCTACTGCATCTTACCAAATAGAAGGTTCTCCTTTAGTAGATGGAGCGGGTTCTTCGATTTGGCATAGGTTTTCTCATACACCAGGAAATACATATAATGGAGACACTGGAGATGTTGCAGACGATCATTATAACAAGTACAAAGAAGATATTGCTTTGATGAAAGAGTTAGGATTAAAAGCGTACAGGTTTTCTATATCTTGGCCAAGAATTTTCCCATACGGTAAAGGTAAAATCAACGAAAAAGGTGTTGATTTTTACAATAGATTGGTTGATGAATTACTCAAGGCAAACATAACCCCTTTTGTTACATTGTATCATTGGGATCTACCTGCTGCTTTACAAGATCTGGGTGGTTGGACAAACAGAGACATCGCCTATTGGTACACCGATTACGCAGATTATATGTTTCAAAGATTTGGTGACAGAGTAAAAAATTGGATTACTTTAAATGAACCCTGGGTAATGGCATTTGTTGGCCATTTTATGGGTGAACATGCGCCTGGAATGAAAGACCTTTACGCCTCTTTCTCAGCTGTCCACAACCAGTTGCGAGCTCATTCAAAAACAGTTAAAGCGTTCAGAGAAGAAAATATTAAAGAAGGAAAAATTGGAATAACTTTATCAAATACTTCCCATGATCCCGCTGCGGATTCACAAGAAGATATAGATGCCGCACGGTTGGCACATGAATGGTCAAATTATCCATTGTTTTTGAATCCAATATACAAGGGTGACTATCCAAAGGGAATAAAAGAACATGCCTCTGAGTTTTTACCTCATAATTACGAAAATGATTTGGAAGAAATAAAAGAAAAAATCGATTTTGTAGGCATCAATTATTACTCTGGAGATCTTGTCAAGACCGATACAAAATCATTTCTAGGTGGGAAAACCGTTGAAAGAGGTCTTCCAAAAACAGAAATGGGATGGGAAATTTACCCTGAAGGTTTCTATAAAATACTAAAAGGAGTTCAAGAAGAGTACAATCCAAAAGAAGTGTATGTAACTGAAAACGGTGCTGCTTTTGATGATAAAGTAGTCAACCAAGAGGTACACGATGAAAAAAGAATAGAGTATTTAAAGCAGCATCTTGAACAAGCATTAAGAGCGATTCAAAATGGAGTTACGCTAAAAGGATACTTCGCCTGGTCCTTATTAGACAATTTTGAATGGGCATGGGGCTATTCAAAGAGGTTTGGAATAGTGTACGTTGATTACAAAACTCAAAAAAGGATTATAAAAGATAGCGGCAAATGGTATTCACAGGTTATTAAGAATAATTCTTTTGAATTCTAATCTTGTTCTTAAAAGAATAGGCTTTTTTAATAGTAAACCAAAGGATGTGAAAAAATATGGAGAGAGACATAAAGAAGTTGATTTCTCAGATGACGCTTGAAGAAAAGGCAAGTTTATGTTCAGGCTTAGATAATTGGCACACCAAACCTATTGAAAGGTTAGGGATACCTTCAATTACGATGAGTGATGGACCTCATGGTTTAAGAAAAGAAGCTAACACCAATGACGAAGGTATGTTGAAAAGCAGCGTACCCGCCACATGTTTCCCAACAGCCGCTACAGCAGCTTGTTCATGGGATAGAAAATTAATAGAAGAAGAAGGAAAAGCCTTAGCTGAAGAATGTCAAGCTGAAGAAGTCGATATTATACTAGGTCCCGCTATTAACATTAAAAGGTCTCCATTGTGTGGAAGAAATTTTGAATACTTCTCTGAAGACCCATTCTTATCAACAGAGCTGGCTACAGCATATATAAACGCTGTACAAAGTTATGGAGTAGGAACTTCTTTGAAACATTACGTCGCAAACAATCAAGAACACAGAAGAATGAGTGTAGATGAAGTAATAGATGAAAGAACCCTAAGAGAGATTTACTTAGCAAATTTCGAAGGGGCAGTAAAAAACGGCAAGCCTTGGACGGTAATGTGTTCTTACAACAAAGTGAACGGTACGCATGCTTCTGAAAACAAATACTTATTGACAGATATACTGAAAAAAGAATGGAACTTCGAAGGATTCGTTGTATCCGATTGGGGGGCAGTAAACGAAAGGGTAGACGGATTAAAAGCAGGATTAGACTTAGAAATGCCTTCAAGTTTTGGAATAGGAGACAATAAAATTATACAAGCCGTAAAAAACGGTCAATTAGAAGAGAAGGTACTGGATGAAACTGTAGAAAGACTACTAAAAATCATTTTTAAAGCAATAGATCACAGGAAACAAAACGCAACATATGACAAAGAAGCTCACCATCAATTAGCAAGAAAGATCGCAAGAGAAAGCATGGTACTTTTGAAGAATGAAGACGATATACTTCCATTTAAAAAAGAAGAAACGATAGCCATAATTGGAGAATTTGCCACATCACCGAGATATCAAGGTGGTGGAAGTTCGCATGTAAACCCTATAAAAATAGATAATCTACTAGAAGAGATGGAAAAAATAACTCAAGGAAAATCTAAAATTCTTTACGAAAAAGGATACCATCTTAACTCAGATGAAATCGATGAGGAACTTATAGAAAAGGCTAAAAGATCTGCAAAAGAATCTGACGTCGCTGTAATCATCGCAGGACTACCTGAAAGATACGAATCAGAAGGGTACGATAGAGAACATATGCAGATGCCCCAAAGCCATAACAAGTTGATTGAAGAAATCACCAAGGTTCAACCAAATACGGTAGTGGTATTAAGTAATGGTGCCCCAGTTGAAATGCCTTGGGTTGATAAAGTCAAAGGGCTACTAGAAAGTTACCTAGGAGGCCAAGCATGGGGAGGAGCTGTTGCAGATATCCTCTTTGGTGAAGTTAATCCTTCTGGGAAATTGGCAGAAACATTTCCAAAAAAACTCAGTCACAATCCTTCTTATCTAAACTTCCCAGGGGAAGATGATAGGGTTGAATACCGAGAAGGCGTATTTGTAGGGTACAGATATTATGATAAAAAACAAATAGATCCGTTATTTCCATTTGGATATGGGTTAAGTTACACCAATTTTGAATATACCGACCTAACAATAGATAAAAGGGAAATAAACGATAACGAAACGTTGAACGTTAAAGTGAAAGTTAAAAATACAGGAAATATCAGAGGCAAAGAAATAATTCAATTGTATGTAAAAGACATAGAAAGCAAAGTAAATAGGCCAGAAAAAGAACTAAAGGGATTTGAAAAAATACAACTTGAACCCGGCGAAGAAAAAACTGTAATTTTTACCTTGGATAAAATGGCTTTTGCTTACTACAACACAGAGATAAAGGATTGGTACGTAGAAAGTGGAGAGTTTGAACTATTGGTTGGAAAATCATCGAAAGATATAATATTAAAAGAAAAAGTAAAAGTCAACTCCACAAAAACAATAACTAAGAAGTTCCATAGAAATTCCACGATTGGCGACCTAATGGAAGACCCTGTTGGCTCACGAATCTTAAAAGAAATGATGCAAGATCAGGTTTCAGAAATTTTCCCTGTCGATGAACACAGAAATGAAGAGTTAGTTTTATCAATGATGAAGTATCTGCCCCTGAGAGGGCTAATAAACTTTGGAAGAGGACAATTCACCGAAGAAATGCTGGAAGAGCTTCTTAAAAAACTGAATCAACAGAGATAAAGAACTCTGGAGACGATCTCTAAGATCGTCTCTTTGCTTTGATCACTTATTTAAATAAAAAAGGGGAAGGTGATCTCTTATGAAGTCAAGATCCATTGGCAAAAGAATAATAAGTATAGTAATAATCATATTCATATTGTTCGGCCTTTCTATAATTTTCAATACCACTTCTCTTACCAAATCAAATGCTGGTTTGGAATCTTATAAAAATTTGTCAGATCAAGTTAATAATATAACAGAAGTAGAAACAGCATTTTTTGAAGCTTCTTTGAATTTTAAAGATTATTTAGATAATTACGAAAAGAATTTCGAAAACGCCTTTAGAGATAATTTATCCAAAATAGAATCATATATGAACAATTTGCTTGACACCACGGAAGAATCTACCTCTTTAGTTTATATTAATGAATCTTTAAATAAATATGAATTTAATTTCAATCAAATTGTACAATTAAATTCTCAGGCTAATACTTTTCTTTCGGAATACAATAAGCTAAGCGAATTACTTATTCAACAACTAAATGATTTTAATACTTTAACTAAACAATATAGTGTTTTGGCTTTTTCACTATTATCAGAAGATCCTGTTGTAACAGTCCAAAATATCAACGAAGAAGTTAAAAAATATTTCTCTTCTAAATCTTCAAGCGATAAAAGCAATGTATTAAATATGTTCTCAACCTTTAAAGACAATTTAGCGTTTGTAGAATTTGGATTAACCAACGATGAACTTAAAAATGCTTTTTCTGAGCTAATGGAAAGTCTCAACAATTTAGAAAACACATTCAACCAAATAGTCACAACGATAGAATCCCAAGAGCCTATAATCGGGCATATGGAACAAGCAAGAGTAGAGATACTCAACCTATTAGAAGAACAAAGAAATGAATTAAAGGTCCAACAAGACACGTTAGGTCCATCACTCATAGAAGAAAACAACAGGGCTATAACCTTGACAGCCGTTTTAACCATAGTAGCTTTCGTAGTATCGATAATCATGATTATCTATCTAATAAGGAGCATAACGAAACCACTGTTGGACTTCAAAAATAAGATAAACCAATTCAAAGAAGGAGACTTAACGGTAAACTTTGAAAGTAAAAGCAAAGACGAAATAGGGCAGATGGCAAACGCTCTATCAGAAATGAGTAAAGAATTGAGAAGATCCATGGGGTCAATAAGGCAGGCATCAGACAAAGTAGAAAACGCATCAGAAAGTCTAACACGATCATCACAAGAAAGCAGAAAGAACTCAGAAGAACTCAAAGACCAGATGGACAAGATACAAACAAGTACGGAAGAAACGGCAGGAAACGTAGAAGAAGTAACCTCAGGTGTAGACGAAGTAGCAAGGGCTGCACAAGGTGTATCCCAAGACGCGCAAAGATTAAGTGAAGAAGCAGAGGAAACAAGTAAAGCGGCAGAAGAAGGAAGCAAAACGATAGAAAGTATAAGTCAAGCGGTGAAAGAAGCGGTAGAAAGGACAAAAGAAAGTCA